>NZ_CACSJY010000071.1:0-26458 GCF_902706155.1 Pseudomonas sp. 18058 | reverse complement strand
ATCTTTTGCTGTTGCTTCTAAAGATCAAAAGATCGCAGCGTGCCGCAGCTCCTACAGGGGGATTTGGGTATGACGCCGATCCAGTGTGGGAGCGGGCTTGCTCGCGAAGGGGCCTTACGGACGGAAGGAAATTTTGCATGTTGGCAGTGAATGACGCTCAACCCGTTGCCGCGTCGGTGGTTGAGGTGGGTGATGCGCGTGAGCGTTTTGCCCAGTGGCGTGAGGGCAAGGCCGGCAAGGTGTTGTCGGTCTCGGTGATCGGCGACAGTTACAGCGCCGGCCAGGATTTCTATCTGAACAAACTGGTGCAGCGCGTGGCCGGGGAAGTAGGTTTTGCCGGGCCCGGCTATATCGGCTTCAACCATGGCGCCGCGCTCGGCGGCACGCATTTCAAATACACCCGCAGCAGTGAAAAATACTTCGGCGGGGACTGGACGGTTTCAGGTCTGGGCCAGGCGAGTCCGGACAGCCGCACGGTGAAGGGCCGGCCAGGCGCATGGCTGCAAGTCGACGCCAGCCCGACACCGGCGATCAACACCGCCGTCACTCAGGCTAAATTGTTTTACCTGGGCAATGGCGAACCTGCCGAGATCCGCTATCGCTGGTCACCCTCAGAAGATTGGCAGCCAATGACGTTGGCAGGTTCTGGCGTTCAGGAAGCAACCCTCTCGGGTCTTCCGGCAGCAGCAGACTGGTCATTCAAACTGGAAGTTACCAAAGGCACGCCAACCCTGTTCGGCCTGTGGATGAGCAACGATCAGAACGGCGTGCGCGTCTCGAAACTCGCAGCGTCCGGCGCTGCATCCGCTGACTTCTATCACAACGATGCGCAATGGCAGACCCAGTGGAAAGCCGCCGTGTCGAAGATCCCTGCCGATGTTTACCTGATCATGCTCGGTGGCAATGATCAGGGCTTCGGCGTGAAACCCGCGCAATACCTGCAGAACGTTCAAGGCCTGGTGGGCATGCTTCGCGAGATTCAACCGGCGGCGAGTATCAACCTGATCATGCGTCAGGACACCACGCGTTCGAGCGCTTATCCGATGTCGGCGTATGCGCAGGTGCTTGAGCCTTGGGCGCGGGAGCAGCGTCTGGGTTACGCCAACCTGCAATGCGCGTTTGGCCCGGACGTTAAGCGCTACGCTGCTGCGATGATCGGCCCGGACAAGATTCATCCGCTGCCGGCCACGGGCGGGAAGGTGATTGCGGATTACTTCTACGGCTGGATCACTGGCGCCAACAATCGCTGCGACGCCCCAAAATGATCGTTCCCACGCTCTGCGTGGGAATGCATCCTGTGACGCTCCGCGTCATTCGGCGTAGGGACGCGGAGCGTCCCGGGCGGCCATTCCCACGCAGAGCGTGGGAACGATCAGGTCAGTCTTGCGTGAAGGTGTCGATCTGATCGAGCAATTCCGCAAGCTTCTGCGGCATCAACCGCGCATCACAACGGGTTTCCACGTTGATGATGATCGCCGGGTCGTTGCAGCAAATCCGCACGCGGAAGCGCCAGTCGCTGAAGATCACTTTCAGCCCGTCGCTGTCATCCATCTCCAGCGCCTGCTCGCCATAGCGCTTCTTCAAATGCGCAAGCAGCGGATACGGATCGCGCAGCGGCCGGCGGATATCCCCGGACGCCGGGAACACGCCAATGCGCTCCACCAGCAAAATCGTGCCCAGCCAGGTTTCGTTGGCGCTGGGCAACGGCTGATGGCGTGACAACCAACTCATCACCCCGAGGTTGCCCACCTCGCGTTCAATCTCTACGGAATGTTGTGCAATGTTCATGGTGGCCTGCCTGAAATGAATAGGAGGGAGCCGTCTCAGCGGCCCTTGAGGTAGACGTTTTCGTAGCAGAAATTGGTCGCCTGCAAGTAACCCTCGGCGTCGCCGCAGTCGAAGCGCAGGCCCTTGAATTTGTAGGCCAGCACACAACCGTTCTGCGCCTGTTTCATCAGCGCGTCGGTGATCTGGATTTCGCCGCCCTTGCCCGGTTCGGTATCGGCGATCAGGTCGAAAATGTCCGGCGTGAGGATGTAGCGACCGATGATCGCCAGGTTCGACGGTGCGTCTTGCGGCGCCGGTTTTTCCACCATGTTGTTGACGCGGTAGATGCCGTCGGAAATCAGCTCGCCGGCGATGACGCCGTACTTGTGGGTCTGGTCGGCCGGGACTTCCTGAATCGCGACGATCGAGCAGCGGAATTTCTTGTACAGCTGAATCATCTGCGTCAGCACGCCGTCGCCTTCAAGGTTCAGGCACAGGTCATCGGCCAGTACCACGGCAAACGGCTCGTCGCCAATCAACGGACGGCCGCTGAGGATCGCGTGGCCGAGGCCCTTCATTTCCACCTGACGGGTGTAGGAGAAGGTGCAGGTGTCGATCAGCTCGCGAGTGCCGGCCAGAAACTTTTCTTTCTCGGTGCCGCGAATCTGGTGTTCGAGTTCGTAGCTGATATCGAAATGGTCTTCCAGCGCACGCTTGCCCCGGCCGGTGACGATGGCCATGTGTTGCAGGCCAGCGTCCCGTGCTTCTTCAACGGCGTATTCGATCAACGGCTTGTTGACGATCGGCAGCATCTCTTTCGGCATGGCTTTGGTGGCCGGCAAGAAACGCGTGCCGTAGCCGGCAGCGGGGAACAAACATTTACGAATCATAAAAGTATCCTGGACAGTCATGGAACACAGGCGACGCATGCAGGCCATAACTTCGGTCTGCAAGTTTCAATGATGATTGAAGGCTTACTTTAATACCTGAGTCAGGTTATTAATGGCAATTGTTCATGGGGATAAAAGCCGACAATGTTATGAGATGTCGGTGAGTGCTTGATTAGTTATTTTTAGTCGGTATCTGTTGATAGTGATTCGTGCACTTGCAGTGCTAATAAGTAGCGGGCAATACAGTGTGACCTGCAAAAATATTTATTGCCAGTCATTGAACTAGTTTTGTTTTCGGTTGTTGTCGTTCGTTTGTGTGGATTGCGACACATATCCATGCAGTCGGGCTTGACACGCTACTTGGCATTTATCAAATGACGGATCGCGCCATGAAGATTCTCGTGACCGGCGGTGCCGGCTATATCGGTTCGCATACCACACTTGCGTTGCTGGAAGCAGGTTATGAAGTTGTTGTGCTGGATAATCTTTGCAACAGCAGCGATGCGGCGTTGCATGCCGTAGAAGCCATCTGCGGCAAGAGTGCCTGGATGATTCGCGGCGATGTCTGTGATCGGGCCTTGCTCGACCGGATTTTCCGCGAACACAACATTGAGGCCGTGCTGCATTTCGCCGGTCTCAAGGCTGTCGGCGAAAGCGTGCGCAAGCCGCTGGAGTATTACGAAACCAACGTCAGCGGCAGCATCACGCTGTGTCAGGCGATGGCGGCGGCGGGGGTGTTTCGTCTGGTGTTCAGTTCGTCCGCCACGGTGTACGGCGAACCCGAGCAAATGCCCATTCGCGAAGATTTTCCTACCGGTAATCCGACCAATCCTTACGGCCAGTCCAAGCTGATTGTCGAAAACGTGCTGCGCGATTTGAGCCAGGCCGAACCGCGCTGGAGCATCGCTTTGCTGCGCTACTTCAACCCGATCGGTGCCCACGACAGCGGGCAGATGGGCGAAGACCCCAACGGTATCCCCAACAATCTGGTGCCTTACATCAGTCAGGTCGCGGTCGGCAGCCTTCAAGAGCTGTCGATTTTCGGTAACGACTACCCGACGATCGATGGCACCGGGGTGCGCGATTACATCCATGTGGTCGACTTGGCGGACGGCCATCTGAAGGCGCTGCAATCGATTGCCGGACGCACTGGCATTCACACCTGGAACCTCGGCACCGGCGATGGCTACAGCGTCCTGCAAGTGCTACATGCCTTCGAACAGGCCTGCGGGCAACCGGTGCCGTACCGGATGATGCCGCGTCGTTCCGGCGATATTGCCGAGAGTTGGGCCGACGCCTCCAAGGCTGCCAGAGAACTTGGCTGGAAAGCCACGCGCAGTTTGCAGGACATGGTCACCGACACCTGGCGCTGGCAATCCACTCATCCCAATGGTTACTTGGGATGATGGCCATTTAAAGTCCAATGTTATTTTCAGTCAGGTTGTTAGATTCCGTCGGGAAATTACACTGGCAATGCCTTTTGCAAGTCCGTAGATATAAACCTGCCGTTCGACTTTTATCAGTTGGGTAAGACTGTGAAAGAACAACGGATCTTGTTCGCGCTATTTGCGGGCTTGAACGCTACCACCTCTAACACACGCCGGTTTTTTAACAGGCTGAATGTTAGAAAGGAGTTGTTATGAAAAAAGTGATGGCAGTTGCCCTGTTGACGATGTTGAGCAACTGGGCTGCCGCCGCTGAAGCACCGCTTACTGCGGTGACCAATGTAGGTGGCAACGTGGCGGCTTCTCAAGCGCCGGCAGCCAGTACTGCAATGGTCGCCAGTGCAGTCGCGGCGTCTAACAGCGGTGGCAGTGCCAACGGCGGTACCACCGGTACAACGGGTACCACCGGTACAACCGGCACGCATAACTAACAGGAAGTTCTGTTAGTGCAGTACAAGGTCGCCCGACGTGAGTCGGGTGACTTTGTTTTTGGATTCGCCCTTGAATAGCGTAGTGCCATTATGACTCGTAGTGTTTATCTTTTAATGTTGGCAAGTCTCGCTTTGCAAGGTTGCATGTTTTCCCCCGGTCAATACCTGAGCACCCAAGACATCACGCGTCAGGGTGCCAGTGAAAGCAGCCGGGTCGAGCTGATTCCGATCACGCCCAAGCTGATTGCCATGAATCGCGCCACGCAAAAACGTGAGTCGCTGCCGGCAGAGTTGTTGGCGACGCCTGCGGAATACCGCATCGGCAACAACGACGTGCTGTACATCACTGTATGGGATCACCCGGAACTGACCGCACCGTCCGGCGCGCAACAACAGATCGATGCCAACGGCCGTCTGGTGCGCTCCGATGGCACGCTGTACTACCCGTTTATCAAGGAAGTTCAGGCTACCGGCCGGACTATCCAGCAACTGCGCTCGGACATCGAACAACGGCTGTCGGCATTCATCGCCGAGCCGCAGGTGGATGTCGCGGTGTTGCGTTTCGCCAGCCAGAAAGTCGTGGTCACCGGCGCAGTCACCAAGGCTGGCCCACAAGCGATTTCCACCAACCCGCTGAGCGTGGTCGAAGCGCTGGGCACTGCCGGCATCGACACCAACAATGCCGACTTGTCCGGGCTGCTGCTCAATCGCAAGGGCCGGGTGTATCCGCTCAATCTGGATTCGCTCAATCAGGCGGATTCCGAGTTGCAGAACGTCTACCTCAAGGGCGGCGATCAGCTGTATCTGCCGTACAACGACAACAAGCGCATTTACGTGATGGGCGAGGTCAATCAGCCGCGCGCGTTGAGCTTCAAGACCGCGACGATGAACCTTTCCGACGTGCTCGGTTCGGTCGGCGGCTTGAGCCAGACCACCTCCAACGGCAACGCGGTGTACGTCATTCGCGGCGTGGAAAACCTCGATGTCGAGCCAGCAAAAATCTATCAGCTCGAAGCCGAATCGCCGACCGCCATGGCGCTCGCTTCGCACTTCGAAGTACGTCCTCAGGACGTCGTGTATGTCGGCCCTGCCAACGTGACTCGCTGGAACCGTCTGATCAGCCAACTGGTGCCGTCGGCATCAATTGTCGGCACCGGCGCTTCCGCTGCGAAGAACTGGAGCGAATACAGCAACAACAGCAAATAAGGCCGCCCGCTCGTGAAAATATTGAAAATCGGCGTCTGCCTGATGGCGGCCGCGTTGCTGTGCGGCTGTAACCCGCTGATGAGCGCGTCGCTGAACAACTTGAAGGCCGCGGTCGTCGGCCCGGATGAAGTCGAGGTGACGCCCGCTGAAGTGGCCGGGGTCAATTACCCGCAACTCAAACTGACCACGCCCTCCGGCTCCGGCGTTTTGGCGCTGGTGCGCGAGCGCGAGGATCTGCAGTTCTGGGTCGCCTCCGGCAAACAGGTGTTATTGCTGCGCGATGGCCTCGCCGTGCGCAGCATTGGCCTCGGCCTCGAAGGCGATCTTGATGGCACACGCCTGGCTGACAACTCGCCGTTCAAACGAGGCCTGCATCAAGTGCCGGATGGTTTCACCACGCGGCGCTGGATCGATCTCTACAAGGGCCAGGAAGTGGGGGTGATCGTCAACAGTCGCTTCACCCGCCGCGCCACTGAAACCCTGACCATTCTGGACAAGGACTACGCCGTGCTGCGTGTCGACGAGCAGATTGATGCGCCGGCCATTGGTCTCAGTGCGACCAACCGTTATTGGGTCGATCCGCGTGACGGTTTTATCGTGCAGAGCGAGCAGCAACTCACTTCGCAACTGCGTGTGAAACTCGTGCAACTGACCCCTGATCGCAGGCATCTGCCGTGAAGCGCCTGAGGGTTTTTTCCGCTTTTTTGCTGTTGATCGCCAGTGCGAGTCAGGCCGCCGTCATTGTCAGCGGTGATGTCGCCAACCCGGGCCCGGTCGAGTTGCCGGCGGGTGGGCGTTTGCTCGATGTGATCAGCGTTGCCGTACCGAATGCCGAAGGTTATTGGCTGGCGGGCGGCTTGCTGCGCCAATCGCTGATTGAGCAACAGACGCGGCTGAAGGTCGGCGTGCTGTTCGATCTCGATGTGCTGCGGCGCATGGCGTTGCTCTTCGACAGACCGAGCCGGGCGGCGCTGGCGCAGCGTGTTGCCGACGAGGTTCGGCAGATGCCGGTGACCGGGCGGCAGATTGCCGATCTCGATCCTGTGGCGCTGGAAGTCGGCTTCGCCCGCAACATTCGTCTCGACGATGGCGATCGGCTGATCTACCCGACGCGCGTCGATGAAGTGGAAGTGGTCGGTGCTGTCGACGCGCCGTGTCACTTGCCGTATCAGCCGTTGCAGGAAGCTCGCGAGTACCTGCAAGGCTGTGCGATTTCCAGCGATGCCGAGGCCGATTATCTGTGGCTGATCCAGCCCAATGGCGCTTCGCAGCGCGTCGGTATTGCGCATTGGAATCGCGAGTCCGGGCACTTTCCCGTGGCCGGCAGCAAGATTCTGGTGCCGCTGAAAAATGATGATCTTGATCCGCCTATCCCTGAACTGAATCAGCAGTTGGCCGAATTTATTGCCACGCAGCTGGCCGAGGTGGTTCGTTGAAGTTACGTTTTGCAGCTGTGTTGTTATTGCCCTGTGGTTTGGCTCATGCAGAGCCGCGCATTACCCAGAATGACTTCGGCGGCGCCGGTCTGTGGCAGACGCCGACCGCACGCATGGCCCCGGCCGGCGAGTTGAGCGTCAACGCCAACCGCACCGATCCGTACAGCCGCTACAGCGTTTCGTTGCAGCCGCTGGACTGGCTTGAAGGCTCGTTTCGCTACACCGCGATCACCAACCGGCCGTACGGCTCTGAGGCCCTCAGCGGCAGCCAAAGCTATAAGGATAAGGCGGTCGACGCCAAAGTCCGGCTATGGCAGGAGAGCCACTGGGCGCCGGAAGTGGCGTTGGGCTTCCGAGATATCGGCGGTACCGGTTTGTTCTCCAGTGAGTTTTTCGTCGCCAACAAACGCTTCGACAATTTTGATTTCAGCGCCGGCATCGCCTGGGGTTACATCGGTAATCGCGGCGACTTCGACAACCCGTTGGGCTTCGCCAGTGATCGCTTCAAAACCCGTCCGGAAACCGAAGGCACCGGTGACGTCAACGCGGGTTCGTACTTTCGTGGTCGGCCTTCACTGTTCGGCGGTGTGAGCTATCAGACGCCGTGGGATCGTCTCAGCCTGAAGCTCGAATACGAAGGCAACGACTATAAAAACGAGCCGAAGGACAACGAGATCAAACAGGACTCGCCGATCAACCTCGGCGCAGTGTTCAAAGTCACGGATTCGATCGACCTCAGCGCGGCGTGGGAGCGCGGTAATACGGCGATGTTTGGCGTGACTTTTCACACCAATTTCGTCAGCCGCAAAGCGCCGGCGAAGACCTACGACCCGACCCCGGAACCGCTGCCGGCTAAGGCACCGACCACGTCGATGGAGCAGGTTGACTGGGCCAACGTCTCGCAGCGTTTGCAGCAGAATGCCGGCTACAAAGTCGAGCGCATTGCCCAGCGCGATTCCGAGCTGATCGTGTACGGCGAGCAGCAGCGATACTTTCATTCGTCCAAGGCAGTCGGGCGTGCGAGCCGGATTCTCGATAACAGCGTCAACGACGATATCGAGTGGTTCACCGTGGTCAACAAGCGCTACGACCTGCCCCTGGAAGAAGCCAGCGTGCCGCGCCAGACCTTCCGCGAAGTGATCAACAACGAGGAGCCGTTGCAGTCGCTGCACCGCACCACCGAGATCAACCCGGCGATGCCGCACAACGAAAAAACTCTCTACACCGAAGCGCCGCAGCATTTCAGTTACGGCGTCGGTCTGGGCTTCAAACAGAACGTCGGCGGCCCGGATGGTTTGCTCTATCAATTCAGTGCCGATGCCGACGCCGAATATCGCTTCAATCGCAACACCTGGTGGAGCGGTTTGCTCAGTGCCAATCTGATAAACAACTTCGACAAATTCACCTACGACGCACCGAGCGGATTGCCGCGTGTGCGCACGGATTTGCGTCAGTACCTGACCACCTCCGATGTGACCATGCCGCTGTTCCAGGTCAGCCATGCCGAGCAGTTGGATAAAGACCTCTACGGCATGGTGTACGGCGGTTATCTGGAGTCGATGTTTGCTGGCGTGGGCGGGGAGGTGCTGTTCCGCCCGACCGGTGAACGCTGGTCGGTGGGCGCGGATCTGAACTGGGTGCGCCAGCGTGATTTTGATCAGGGTTTGGGTTTGCGTGATTACTCGGTGGTGACCGGGCATATCACTGGGTATACGGATCTGCCGTTTGATACGTTAGCGGCGGTCAGTGTCGGTCGTTATCTGGCGGGGGATTGGGGCGGTACCGTGGATATCTCGCGCGAGTTTTTCAACGGCGTGCGCTTTGGTGCGTGGGCGACGATCACCACGGCCAACAGCGCGGAATACGGTGAAGGTAGCTTCGACAAAGGCCTGTACCTGTCGATCCCGTTCGATGAAATGATGAGCATGTCGACCATGCGCCGCGCCAACCTGGTGTGGGCCCCGTTGACCCGAGACGGTGGCGCCAGACTGAGCCGCAGCTTCCAGCTGCACTCGATGACGGATAGCCGGGAAGGGGACATGTTCTATCGCAACTTCGAGAAAATCACCGAGTAACCCGTGATCTTTGTAGGAGCAGAGCTTGCTCGCGAAATCGGCGGTACATCCAACATTGATGTTGCCTGAACCACCGCTTTCGCGAGCAAGCTCGGCTCCTACAAGGGTTGTGCCACGCCAAATATCTTGAGCCGACCACACATCCCCTGTAGGAGTGAGCCTGCTCGCGATAGCGTCGGCACATCCAACATTGATGTTGCTTGGCCCACCGCTTTCGCGAGCAGGCTCACTCCTACATTGGATCTTTGTCCTGCCGCAAATCCTCAATTAGCCCAGCTCCCACAAGGGATATAGGCCGAACCGAAAATCCCCATACCAACCCAAATCCCAGACACAAAAAAGGGGACTTTCGTCCCCGTGCATTTGCGCAACCGGCCTCAGTAAATATCCTTCGACAACAACGTAAACGGTGTCTTCACCAGGATCTTCAGATCCAGCCACAACGACCAGCTGTTGATGTACTGCAGGTCAATCTCGACACGCTTCTGCATCTTGTCGATCGTGTCCGTCTCGCCCCGGCAGCCGCTGATTTGTGCGAGCCCGGTGATCCCCGGTTTAATCCGGTGGCGTGCCATGTACGCGAGGATTTTCCCCGAGTAGAAGTGGTTGTGCGCCACCGCATGTGGACGCGGCCCGACCAGTGCCATATGCCCTTGCAGCACGTTGAACAGCTGCGGCAATTCATCCAGCGAGGTGCGGCGAATAAAGCGTCCAACCGCAGTAATGCGCGAGTCGTTACGGCTGGCCTGTTTCACTTCGCGGTCGTCGTGCACGCTCATCGAGCGGAATTTCCAGACCTTGATCACCTTGCCGTTCCAGCCATGGCGATCCTGTTTGAAAAACACCGGCCCCGGCGAGTTGAGCTTTACCGCCAGCGCGATGATCAGCAGGATCGGGCTCAACGCGATGATCGCCAGCAACGCCACGGTTTTTTCAACCAGACTTTTGCTCAACGCAGCGGTAGGGCGACTGGTCAGCGGGCTCTCGTTCAAGTAGATCGCTGGCAAACCATCCACGACTTTCACCGAGTGATTGAGCAGCGTCAGCGCGTTCAGATCCGGCACCCACACCACATCAACGTTGGCGCCGAGCAAATCGACATACATCGCCTCGATCTGCGCCGCTTCGCACAGCGGCAGCGTGATGTACAAACGGCGGATGTCGTGTGCTTCGATCAGCTCCAGCAATTGCTCCTGAGCGCCAACGACGCGCGGTGCATCCGAGGCCAGAGCGGGCAGGGTGCCGTTGCTCACCAGTCCCACCAGCGGCAGGTTTTCCGAGAGACTGAGCTTCTTCGCCAAGCCCAGCGCCAGTTCGCCAGTGCCAACGATCAGCGTCTTGTGCTCACTTTTACGCGAGCGCTGGTAGTACTTCGAAAACGCATGCAACGGTGCGTACAAAAACGCCTGACCGAGGAAGCCGTACACCGCCCAACTCAGAATCACCTGCCGCGAAAACAACTCATCGGCCTGGCAGACAAACGCAATGCAGGCCAGCGCTGCCATGGTCATCGACCAACCCATGAACAACCGACCCAACCCGGTCAGGTAGTTGTCGCGTTTGCGATAAACACCGCTAAACGTATAAGCCGGCACCGAAGCCAAAACCGCCAGGGTTGCGCACATCCGGTAATAGAACGCGACGCTTCCAGTGTGCTGTTCAGCCAGTACGAACAACAGCGTTACAACGAAGCCCTGCGCCAGCGCCCATTGGCCCCAAAAGGTCAGTCCCTTGAGGCCCGTGCTTCGATTAATACTAAGAGAAAGATCCATACGATATCCCCAAAAGACGTCCATTCAGGTTTCAACAGTTGAAATCCGAGTTGTTAAACAGGCTTATTGTTTTTGTTGTAGCGAGTGTCCTGAGGTAACAACGCCGATAGGTCGAACTGTCGTCAGTCAATAGACTAAGTTATTGGCGATAAGGGTGTCTGACGAGTTCTAACAAGGTGGCACAGTGCCAACTTTTCAATGTTTAAAAGCTGATTGTTAGAAAAGGTCGAATAGCAGGGGGTGAATAAAGGATGTCGTATTTGTTACTGTTGGAGGGGTGGAGGCAGGGAGTGTTAATTAAAGGAGGGAGTTGAAACCAAACAGAGTGCTCTTGTTGTTTTTGTAATCGCACTTTTATCTGTTTATCTGGTCTGGGCGGTCGGCTGTGTTTAGGCGACGACTTCCTGGATGAGGCAATAACCACGGTTTCTGACCGCGCGGAACAGGCGTTCACCCTTACTGGCCATTTTGAACTTGTCTTGCAGGCGGCTCAGGCACATCTCCAGACCGCGATATTGCTCCGGCTCTCGGCCAATGCTCAGAATCAACTCGTCTCGACTGACAACCCGTTCTTCATGGCTGAGCATTTTTTTGACCAGTGCTGTTTCAAGTCCGGTGAGACTGATCTCGACATCGTCTTTGACGAGTGCGCCTTGATCGTTGTCCAGATGCCAGGTTTCGTTGCCAGGCGTATCGTCAGCATTGGCGGGAATTATCTCGCCGGTTACCGATGGATTGCTCTGAAAGGGATTAGCGATTTGCGCGGCTCGCCATTCGGATTCGAGGGTGGCGATGATTTTCTGGGTGTCATATTCAATCGTGCGTGCGACGTTCTTTCGACTAACGCTTGGGTATGTGAACTCCATCACGGTCGGGGCGGAAGAGGGCGAAGCGGAGCCTTCAATAAACATTTGTGCCTGAGACGTGCCAAATGAATTGAAGCGTTCACTGGACAAAATGCTTTCCAGTTCACGTTGCGATGTTGTGCTATTAGTCACGACAACAAAATATTTTCTTGGGAGGGTTGTACTAGTTTCCATGTCTCTCTCCTGAATACACACCAAAATTGGCTAAAAAGGGTCAATCGGCAGGCGAGCAATGACTTCCTCGGAAGTAATCGATAGGCAGGGTCTGGGCCCAATGATGGCCCTCGATAAGTTCCACTCGATCTGCTGCTATGTTATGGAGTTATTGTTATGGTTAGTGTTGTCGCGCTCATTCAATCGCTGGATTTCTAATAGGCGTGCAGTACAGATAAAACGATAGCGTTGCATGGGACGATCCTTCGTACGTATGCAAAAGGGATGGCTGCCATTGAATCAGGCAGTCGATATCAGACCCCGCAGCAGGCGATAGCCATGGCCGCGGATGCTCTGAATCGCGTTGGTACCATACATGTCCTTGATTTTTCCACGCAAGCGGCTGATCGATTTCTCCAGCGCTCGAGGGTCGTAGAAATTGGGGTTGAGGCCCATGATGTTGGCAATTTCATCATGGCTCAGAATGTGGTTATGAGTTTGCGCAAAGGCTTCGAGGATCTTCATTTCGGCAAACGAGATATCAAGTTTCTGGCGGGAGCCCATCAGGCAAATGCGCGTCGGGTCGAGTGTCAGATTGATATCGCGTTGCCACTCTTCACTGTTGAAGAACTCGGCAAGCAACTCGGCGCTGTCCTCAGAGAGGGTATTGAGTTTGATACAAAAGTCAGCGCCGGCCAGAAAATACTTGATCTTGTTGAAGGCGCCGCGCCCAGTGATCACTGCGCAAATGATCGGTTTCAAGTTATCGCTGCGAACGCTTTGCACCAGCGCAAGATTGTCTTCGAGGGCCTGAGGGCTGTCGATGACCAGGAAAATGGCGCGATACCCAGAATAATCATTCTGCTGAAATGAACGAGTGTACGCATCGACCTCTAGTGCCATATCGCTACGCACATGCCTGGCCACCAGCGTTCTAAAATGTTCGGCCACGCCACGGGTTCGACCCAAAGTGAGAACACCGGGGTCTTCGTTTTGCGGGCGCGGACTTCTAGTCGCTAAGTTCCCAGAGAGCATCATGCATTGACTCGAATTAAGTGCTGACATCGGGATGTTAAAGCACCGGTTCTCATCTGTGACTGACAATTGGTAACATTCACGCGCTTTTTAGACGTGGCTCCCGAGTTTTCTAACAATAATTAAGCTTTTCAAGCTTTTAGTTGATTTTGTCGGGTAGGTGAACTAGCGCTTAGATGGTGGCGATATGCAATGGTGCCACTATTTTGAATCGCTGGCCATCGCTTTGTTAATGTCCAATTGCCATTGTTTGGCCATCTGCGTGAATGTGAGATTCATCACACTTTATTGGCTGGACTAACTTTTTGCCACTCAGCCCCTAAATATTTTCTGCGTAGTTCGTCGTCCGACGATTACTAACATGGCTTGAGTGTGGCATTTCATTAGACCTATTCTTTCGGGATCAAAAGATCGCAGCCTTCGGCAGCTCCTACAGGGGAATGCATTTCAAAAGTAGGAGCTGCCGAAGGCTGCGATCTTTTGATCTTTCATTTTGGTCAATTGTTTAATTGCAGATACTCAAGCCCTGAGTGTTATTACCCGGTCGCTCACACGAGCGCTCTGACGGAGGATTAATGGATTTCTGGACTTTTTTCCAGGTGTTGATATTAGGTGCGGTTGAAGGCCTCACCGAGTTCTTGCCCATCTCAAGTACCGGCCACCAGATCATCGTCGCCGACCTGCTCGACTTTGGTGGTGAGCGCGCCATGGCGTTCAACATTATTATTCAACTGGGTGCCATTCTCGCCGTGGTCTGGGAGTTCCGCCCGAAGATCTTCGAAATCATCAAAGGCCTGCCCACTGAGCGCAATGCACAACGCTTCACCGTCAACTTACTGATCGCCTTTCTACCCGCCGTTGTACTCGGCGTGCTGTTCGCCGACACCATCCACCATTACCTGTTTAACCCGATTACCGTCGCCGTGGCGCTGGTGGTCGGTGGCGTGGTGATGCTGTGGGCCGAACAACGCAGTCATGTGATCAGCGTCGAGCACGTCGACGACATGCGCTGGTCTGACGCGCTCAAGGTCGGTTTCGTACAGTGCCTGGCGATGATTCCGGGCACTTCGCGCTCCGGCTCGACCATCATCGGCGGCTTGCTCTTCGGCCTGTCACGCAAAGCTGCGACCGAGTTCTCGTTCTTCCTCGCCATGCCAACCATGGTCGGCGCCGCTGTGTACTCCGGCTACAAATACCGCGACTTGTTTCAGCCCAACGACCTGCCAGTGTTCGCGCTCGGCTTCGTCACCGCGTTCATCTTCGCGATGATCGCCGTGCGCGGTCTGCTCAAGTTTATTGCCAACCACAGCTATGCCGCGTTCGCGTGGTATCGGATCGCGTTTGGTTTACTGATTCTGGCGACGTGGGCGTTTGGTTGGGTCAACTGGACAGCGGCAGCGGCGGGGTGAAGGTCAAGCCAGGCGGATCAAACCGCCTGGTTGAAACTGGGGGAGGGCATCAACGCCCTTCAAGCAACTCGGCGGCTTGATCCAGCAACGCCAGCGGATCCTTGGCCTTGTGAATATCCACCGACAACAACTGACGGAATTTACGCGCCCCCGGGAACCCCGTGCCCAGGCCCAGCACATGCCGCGTGATGTGATGCATCGCGCCGCCGGCCGCCAAATGCTCGGCTATATAAGGACGCAATTGCGCCAACGCCTCAGCCCGACTGATCACCGGCGCCGAACTGCCGAACAACTGCTGATCCACCTCCGCCAGCACATACGGATTGTGATAAGCCTCACGCCCCAACATCACACCGTCGAACGTCTGCAAATGCTCATGGCAGGCCTCCATCGTCTTGATCCCGCCGTTCAGCACAATCTCCAACTCCGGAAAATCCGCCTTCAACTGCGCCGCCACGTCATAACGCAACGGCGGAATGTCGCGATTCTCCTTCGGCGACAACCCCTCCAGAATCGCAATCCGCGCATGCACGGTAAAACTCGTGCACCCGGCATCGCGGACGGTGCCGACGAAATCGCACAGCTCTGCGTAACTGTCGCGACCATTGATGCCGATGCGGTGCTTGACCGTTACTGGAATTGACACCGCGTCACGCATGGCCTTGACGCAATCCGCCACTAACTGTGGGTGACCCATCAGGCAGGCGCCAATCATGTTGTTCTGCACACGATCGCTTGGGCAGCCGACGTTGAGGTTTACTTCGTCGTAACCGTGCTCTTGCGCCATGCGCGCGCAGGCGGCCAGGTCGAGGGGGACGCTACCGCCGAGTTGCAACGCCAAAGGATGCTCGGCTTCGTTGTGACGGAGGAAGCGTTCGTGATCGCCGTTGAGGAGAGCGCCGGTGGTGACCATTTCGGTGTAGAGCAGGGCGTTCTTCGACAGGAGGCGTAGGAAGAAGCGGCAGTGACGGTCGGTCCAATCCATCATGGGTGCGACGGAGAAGCGGCGGGAGAGTGGGGCAGGTGCTGCGGTGATAGGGGACATTGGCGATTCTGGATTGGGTGGGGCTGGGAGGTGGGGAGTTTATCAGGATTGGGCTATTGGGGCTGAGTCGACTCTTACGAGCGGTTGTTCGATCGCTCGAGGCGAGCAGAACTCCTCCTCCCCATATTTTAGAGTTTCGGCATCGGGTTAACGTATGCATTGGGGATGTGCGATCCAAACATCATCCCATTTATTTTTTCTACAAAGGGCTTTGTTATCGGTTGTCGGGGTTTATGAGTGAAATAAAAGCGTGGAGCGTCAATCTCTAAGAAGCATGTAAGTGTCGTTAAGTTTTGAATTTCGTTTCAGAGCGTCCGAACATTAGAGATTTGCCGCGAGTGTTGATTTAATTTTTTCTAAGTCTGCACCTTCGATTCTCGTTATGATATTGCCATCCTTGAATAGAATAACTGTTGGCATAGCCCTTATTGAATACTGCGCTACAATGCTCTGGCTTATGTCAACATCTACTATGCAAAGTTCAAAGCGAGCAATGTAAAGATCTTCAAGCATATGAAGCCTCGGGGCGATCGCCTTGCAGGGGCCACACCATTCAGCAGTGAAAAAGACGAGTACGGGTGTGGTAGATTTTAGAACTTTGGCTGCAAAACTTTCATCGTCGCAATAAATGCTCATTATGATCTCTCTTTGGCTGTAAAGTATCGAGCTGTAGCAGCTGTCTTTTTTGTAATGGTGGCAATTATTTGTTTTTTGAAACGGGTGGGCAACTGTCAGAAATTACAGTTTTTTATATTTATTAGGAATAATGGTTATTCAATTTTGGCGAGGAGGGGGGCGAGATTTTACAATCGCGACCTGTGCCGACAAAGAATAGACGGAGAGGGGGCGATTTTATCGAGTGGTTCTTTTCCTGCAAATTAATGGCAACGCCTGATTATGAGTTAAACAGCGAATTTCACAGTTGTTTACTGATGTCTTATGTCAATAGCTTTTGCCTACAACCTCTTGCGCCATCCCCTACACGTAAGACAGAATCCGCCGTCTTGTGCGTCTAGACCGCAGGTTCTATCGTCCTTAGGTCACTGAAAACCAGTGATCGGGTTTGGTAGCCCGTCTCCGTCAGAAGCACAAGACTACTGTCTTGCGAGGGCGTTTCTCGTCTTCGTTTTATGGTGGTCATGCGCGGGGCATCTTTGGATGCGCCGGGGTTCCTGACGACCGGTCTACCAACCTGCGTATGGCCTCCACCCCCTCGTTTGGTAGCGAGAGTGATGGCTCCTTTTCGTTTATCCGTCAGGAGTTTCACCATGTTCAAACCAACACCGAATCCACCCCCAACCGTTCCCGCATCCCCCTACGAATCCCTCGATTCAAAAAAACTCCACGAAGCCGCCGAACGCGCGCTCGATCATTATCTGTTGCCCGCCGACCGCATCATGGCCAGTGCCAATCAGCCTGAACGCATGTACCTCGCCAATCCGAAGTACGACACCGAGTCCCTGTTGGCGAACGCCAGTGAAACGTTGGGCTCAGCCTCGGAAATGCTCATCAACTTTGCCGCAGGACTAGGTTCCTCGCATCGCAAAACCGCGCTGGGTATTGCGCAGGTGGTGATGTTGGGGGAGTTGGCGGTGAATCAGGCGTTGGATAACGTTGAAGTGAAGGTGTAAAGCACATCCCTCTGTGGCGATGGGGTTCCGGTGCCATAGAGGGAGTCAGTTCGATTGTTTGAGGTGAGCGGAAAGCTCTTCCCAGGCTTCTCTATAGCTATATCGCAACCGGGCGGTGTGCAACTTATGCAGTTGTCGCCGAATCCAGCTGTTCTTGTTTGCGAGCAGCATCTGTTCGATGTCCCGGTTTAAGGAGTCGGGTTCGAAACCTGTCCAGATTGGCGGAAGTACGCATTCCAGGTTCCCGGCGCAGACGACGGCAACTTCCGAATATAAAATCTCTCTGATCTGTTCCGGATCGTAGCCTTCGACTTGTCTGGCGATGTAGGCAAATTCAACTGCGGTGTCGACAAAGATCCACGACAACGCCTCTCTGATTTTGTATAGATCGTCCGGGCTCAGTTCACGTTTCAAAATCCGGCTCCCGGCTTTAAACGGCGCTGATTCGGTCGATCACCGGCGCCAGCGCTGGACGCTTGTTTTGCCATTCCTCTTTGGTGATTCCCAGCAGGACAACGTCGATCCGAGCGCCATCGCGCAGGATGTTCTGTCGCCGAACACCTTCCACCTCAAAGCCAAACTTCTGGTGCATCTTCCCCACCGCCGAGTTCATCGCCAGCACTTCGCAATTCAGCTTCTCCAGCCCCGCCGCGCCAAACGCGTAATCCAGCATCCAGAACTCCACCACACTGCCCAGCCCCTTACCCTGCAAACCAACATCCAGATAAAACGCCCAATCCGCCGTTTTCTGCAGAACGTTGATCGCGTTCAACGAAACAACCCCAACCGCTTGCTCATCCTTGATCACCACAAACACTTGCTGGCGCGCGTTTCCCTTTAAGGAGGCGAGCCAGTTCGCATGTTCCTGTTCGCTGATTTCGTGCGAGGTGTACATGTATTTGCGCACGTCCGGCTGGTTGCGCAGGGTGCGGACGTGGGCCTGAATGGCGGGGCTGGCGTCGGTGAGGGGGAGGAATTGCATGGGGATGTCCTTGTCGGGCGGAGGGTCGATTCTGAACCGCTGCTGTCGATCGGCAAAGTTTCATGTAAACGCGTGCGGGGCGGGCCTAGGATGTTGGCACAAGATCGTCGTTTTTCATCCCGAGGGGAATCGTGCCATGCGCCTGAATGTTGCCAAAGTGCTGTTGGTTACCGCTGTTGTTTCGGTTCTGAGTGCTTGTTCGGGGGCGGGTGGGTTGACCACGACCAGTTGTTTTTCTACTGATTGTCAGTCGCCGGATGGGCGCAATAATGCGACGACGTTGAAGTTTGGCGGGAACAGTATTGGCAGTAGTTTGAATCAGTACAGTTCCGGGATGTTGCATGAGGATTGATGGGGGAACACATAACTTGTGGTGAAGAATTTATACCCGATGGACTGCAAAGCAGTCCCAGACTTCTTTGACATAAGAAGCAGGGGCCGCTTCGCGACCCATCGGGGATAAATCCCCTCGCCACAGGGTTTTGTGTGAGTCACAAGATCATGTGTGAGGCACAGGGTTAGTGTCAGGCATCATTAATCATTGCGGTACGGCGATCCATTCGCCCAGGGTTTGCTGGTATTTGCCGGTAGCTTTGCTCAGGTGCAGCCATTGATCGACATACTGTTTCCAGCTGATGTCATCGCGCGGCAGTAAATAAGCCTTCTCGCCGTACTGCATATATTGATGCGGGTTCACCGCGCACAATCCCGGTTTGAGTTTCTGCTGATACAGCGCTTCCGAGGCGTCGGTGATCATCACGTCGGCCTTGTTGTCGAGCAGTTGCTGGAAGATCGTCACGTTGTCGTGCAACGCCAGTTGCGCCTTGGGCAGGAAGGCGTGGACGAAGGCTTCGTTGGTGCCGCCGGCGGGTTCGACGAGGCGCACGTTGGGCTGGTTGATCTGTTCGACCGTTTGGTACTTGCTCACCTCTGAGCAGCGCACCAACGGGATCTTGCCGTCGGTGTCGAGGGTGTTGCTGAAGTAGGCTTTTTTCTGCCGCTCGAGCGTTACCGAAATGCCGCCCATGCCGATGTCGCATTTGCCGGCCTGCATGTCGGGCATCAGGGTTTTCCATGTGGTCTGCACCCATTCGACTTTGACGCCGAGGCTGTCGGCCAGCGCGCGGGCCATGGCGATGTCGATGCCTTCGAATTCGCCGTCGGGGCGTTTGAACGTGTAGGGCTTGTAGTCGCCGGTGGTGCAGACGCGTAACTGGCCTTGTTGCTGGATGCTGTCGAGGTGCGAAGGGGATTGCTCGGCTTGTGCGCCGGCGGCCAGGCTCAGCAGGCTGCAGAAGATCATCGTGCTTTTTATGGTTTTCATACTTGAAGGACTTCTGTGCTGGGAATTGCCCAGAAGTGTAACCAAGCTTTATCGGCCTGGGCACTCATGACACCTTGAGTTGAAAAAGCGACCCGGCGGATCGCCTTCCGGACTGACACAGATATCCTTCAGCGCGTTTTATATTTTGCTGGAAGTCGTGATCTGCTGAATAACAAACTTCTGAAAACCTTCCTCGGACATTTTTTCTGCCACCTGTTCATCCGGGAATCTGTGCCAGTTGAAACCTTCTTTTTTAGCGAAGGAACGGTGCCATTTTTGAATCTCGGTTCCTTCGCGCACTGAGCGTGAGGCAGAGTTCTCCGAGTTGTCGCGGTTCTTTATTTGGAGGATCGTCCAGCTGTTAGAGCCATCGTCCGAACGCTTGATGAAGTCGGCTTTTTTAGTGGTGTATCCGGAGCATTGAACCCACCCGGCGGGTTCAGCATTTTCGGCTATGTAGTCTTCGAGCAGGTCGCCGGTCAGGTTTTCAGCACCCATTGCCAGTGAATGGGCCGCTTGCATTTGTTGTAACTGGTCTGCTGAGTAGTTTCCATGTGAGCCCAGAATCACCGAAATAATAGGATCCTGAATGGTTTGCGGCGGTTTCAATTGTTTGGTGGCGCGGCCATCGGAGAACCTTTGAGCCAGTTTCTCAATGTAAGCCGAACTGCCAAGAGGAGCGGTTTTGGTAGCTTTGGGAGCGAATTCGGGATTAGTGGACAGAAAATCAATCACGGTGGTGTACGGATCCACCAGATCCGGATTGATCTCCTCCATGGCAGAGCGGGCAATTTCCAAGGCGTTATCTGGGAACGACATTCGATGCGACTACATTGGCTGAAGTTGGACGATTGATATCACCTTGATGGCTCGCTGTAAATTGCACGAAGGGTTACGTAACCCCACGTACACCATGAACTGTAGCGCGCTGTTGATAAGCTCTTCCCTTGATTTACTTCAGTCCGTTGCCGAAAAAAGGGTGATTCTCAATGTGCGCATGTAAGACCTCGGTATCGTTTTTTAAGGAGTTTTAAAACCACATCCGCACGCCAATCACCAGGCGCACTTCACTGCGATCCTCGCCTTCTTCGCGGGCGTAATCGGCGGTGTTGCCATACGTGCGGTTCCACGTCACACCGATGTATGGGGCGAATTCGCGGCGGATTTCATAGCGCAAACGCAGGCCGGCTTCGCTGTTGGAGAGGCCGGAGCCGATGCCGCGTTGCGGGTCGTTTTTGCCGTAGACGTTGAGTTCGGCCGTCGGCTGCAGGATCAGTCGATTGGTCAGCAGGATGTCGTAGTCGCCTTCAAACCGAATCGCGCTCTGGCCACTTTCGCCGATAAACGCCGTGGCTTCGGCCTCGAAGTTGTACAGTGCCATGCCCTGCAAACCGAACGCCGCCCACGTCTGTGGCGCGCCGGGTTTGAAGTCCTGACGCACGCCGCTGACCACGTCCCACCACGGCGAAATCGCGTGGCCCCACAGCGCCTGAATCTCCGCGTCTTCGGTCTTGCCGTTGCTGCGTTCGCCTTCGGTGCGCAGCCACAAGCGGTCGATGTCGCCGCCGATCCAGCCTGATAAATCCCAGGCCAATGCGCTGCCCACATCGGCGTCCTGCCATTCAAGTTTGTCGGCGAGGAAGTAGCTGTTGATCGCGCTGTCGTGCACCTGATGGCCGCCGTGGCTGGTGTAAACAGCGGCGCGGTCGGCGTCGGTCAGCGGCGGGATCGGCGTGCGACTTTCGCTCGGCGCGGCGGGCTGCATCATGCCGTCGTCCATGCCTGACATCGTCGAGTGATCCATGCCTTGCATGTCACTGGCAGCCATCGCCGAACTACCGACGAGCAGCAAAGTAAACGCCGTGAATCGAGTCATGTTCGGCCCCCTCATTCTTCCACCCGCACTTCGCGAAACATGCCCATTTCCATGTGGTACAGGAGATGGCAGTGATAGGCCCAGCGGCCAAGCGCGTCGGCGGTTACGCGGTAACTGCGACGCGTGCCGGGCGGCATGTCGATGGTGTGTTTGCGCACCTGGAAGTCGCCGTTTTCGTCTTCCAGATCGCTCCACATGCCGTGCAGGTGAATGGGGTGGGTCATCATCGTGTCGTTGACCAGCACCAGCCGAATGCGCTCGCCGTATTTCAGGCGCAAGGGCTCGGCATCGGAGAATTTGATGCCGTTGAACGACCAGGCGAATTTCTCCATGTGGCCGGTGAGGTGCAACTCGACGGTGCGGCTCGGGTCGCGGCCGTCCGGGTCTTCGAAGGTGCTGCGCAGGTCGGCGTAGGTCAGCACGCGGCGACCGTTGTTGCGCAAACCGAGGCCGGGATCGTTGAGTTTCGGCGCGGTGGTCATGGCTTGCATGTCCACCAGCGAATTGTTTTTTTCGCTGTCGGGATGCGCCTGCATCGGGGCCATCGTTGAGTGATCCATGGCGCTCATGTCCATCGAGCCGTGATCCATGCCGCCCATGCCCATGTCGTCCATGCTCACCAATGGGCGCGGATCCAGCGCGGGCACCGCCGCCGAGAGTCCGGGGCGGGTGGCGAGGGTGCCGCGGGCATAGCCCGTGCGATCCATGGCCTGCGCGAACAGGGTGTAGACCTCGGCGTCGGGCTCAACGATGACGTCATAGGTTTCCGCCACGGCGATGCGCAATTCATCGACGCTGACCGGTTTGACGTGCAAGCCATCCGCCGCGACCACGGTCATTTTCAGCCCCGGAATGCGCACGTCGAAGTAAGTCATGGCCGAGCCGTTGATCAAGCGCAGACGCAGTTTTTCGCCGGGGCGAAACAGCCCTGTCCAGTTGGAATCAGGCGCGTGGCCATTCATCAGGAAGGTGTACGTGGCGCCACTGACGTCGGCGATGTCAGTGGGATTCATGTTCATTTCCGCCCACATCTTGCGATCGGCGACGGTCGCGCCCCAGCCTTTTTCGCTGACGTCGTTGATGAAGTCGCCGACCGTGCGTTTGTGGAAGTTGTAGTAGTCGGATTGTTTTTTCAGGGTATTCATCAGGCTGGCCGGGTCTTCGTCGCTCCAGTCGCTGAGCATTACTACGAAGTCGCGATCGTACTGGAACGGCTCCGGCTGTTTCGCGTCGATCACCAGCGGGCCGTAGACGCCGGCCTGTTCCTGGAGACCGGAATGGCTGTGATACCAATAAGTGCCGTTTTGCCGCACCTTGAATTGATAGACGTACACGCCACCCGGTTCGATGCCGTGAAAACTCAGGCCGGGCACGCCATCCATGTTCGCCGGCAACAAAATGCCGTGCCAGTGAATCGAAGTACTGTTCTTGAGCCGGTTGCGCACGCGCAGCGTCACGGTGTCGCCTTCACGCCAACGCAACAACGGGCCGGGTAGACTGCCGTTGATGGTCATCGCAGTGCGCGGACTGCCAGTGAAGTTGACCGGGGTTTCGCCGATGAACAGCTCGAACTCGCTGCCGTTCAGCTCATTGATCTGCCCGGGGCCATTCAGCGCCCAGACCGGCGCTCGCCACAGGCCGAGGCCGCCGAGCAAACCGCCGGCTGCGAGGCCTTTGACGAAGGTGCGTCTTGAAGTGTTGGATGGCATGCGCTGGAAGTCCCCGTTTGACACATGACGGGGAGGCTAACCAGCGCTGGCTTTCAGTTGGCTGAGGGCGGGATTACAGTTTTGACAGGTTGGGCGTTCGCTTCAAAGCCCCAAACCTTCCTGCACCACCAACAACAAATTGTTCTCGGTCAACGCAATCGCATCCAGCTGTTGCCCGGTTTCGATCGACTGCATCCACCAATGGCTTTCGCCGTGTTCATCAACAGTGCGCAGCAGAAAAGTGTCTCTGCCCGGCACGAGGATCTGAACCCGACCCGCACCGTCCTCAGTAAACCGCGCAATCGGATCAAACGTAAGGCTGTGCTCATTGCCTTCGATCACCAATTGATCCACCGCGTAGTCATGACTCTCGCCATCCGGGGAGGTTTCACACACGTGGGTCGGGTTGCGCCGGATCTTCAGGCCGACTTCCGCCACGGGCTGCAACCACGCCTCGATGCGGTGGTACAGGCTGTCCACTTGTTTGGCCCAGCAATCGATCTCCAGCGTCGCGTCCGCTTGGGTGTGCCGGGTTTGCTTGAGCTTCGCGGCGAGTTCGTCTGCTTTACTCATTTCGGTTCCCTTGGTTTGATGTCTGCCTGTTAATCGTAGACCTTGCAGCGGCGTACGGCCTTGCCTTGCGTCATGCGCCGGCGCTGTCAGCGTGCCTCATTCATTACAAATCACGTCAGGTCAGCATCGAAAACCACGGGCGCAGGCGTCTCAGGGAGCGGGTACATGAAAAAGCTGTTTACAATTTTCGCGCTGATCGTGCTGACGGCCGGTAGCATCGGGCTGATCTCGTCACGTCAGTCGCCGAGCCACAAGGAGCGGCCGGAAGCAGTGGCGGGGGCGGTCGATTATTACTTGCTGACGCTGTCGTGGTCGCCGACGTTTTGCCTGACGCACAAGGACGACGCGCAGTGCTCCGGTAAGGGTTATGGCTTTGTTTTACATGGATTGTGGCCACAGTATGCGCAGGGCGGCTGGCCGCAATCGTGTCCGCCATTAAGCAAGCTTTCGGCTGAACAACGTAGCAAAGGCCTGACGTTGTTCCCGACGCAGAAGTTGCTTTATCACGAATGGCGCAAGCACGGCACGTGCAGCGGGCTCGGTGCCTCGGGCTACTTGGATGCGGCGGACAAAGCGCTGGCGGCGGTGAACATTCCTGAGCAGCTTCAGCCGTTTGGTGATTCCTATTACTTCAAGGCGCAGGAGATCGCTGATCTGTTCCGTAGAAGCAATCCGAAGATTCCGGCTGATGGCATTGCGGTGATTTGCAGCGGGCCGGAGTTGTCGGAGGTGCGTGTTTGTCTGGACAAGGATTTGCGCTTTGCAGCGTGTGGCAAGGGGGTGAGGATGCAGTGTCGGAAGGGGGACATTCGGGTGCCGCCGAAGCGTTGAACTCATCCGAAATCTATCAGGCAAAGATCAAACCTGTGGCGAGGGAGCTTGCTCCCGCTTGAGTGCGTAGCGCTCATGAGCTTTTTGGGGCAGCTTCGCAGCCCAGCGGGGATGAATCCCCTCGCCACGGGGATTTGTGTGATGTCTGGCACTTCAGAATGGATTAACCGTAAAGAAGCAATCGAAAATAAATCTGCCAACAGCGATCATCCTAATTCGCGGCGCGCCGATACAACGGGGCGGGATCGTGGCGTTTGCCCCGAGCACCCCGGTGGACTACGCTCAGACCGTAAGGGTTTCGGGCCTACGCCCTTGTCGTACCTGCCCAGGACACGCTTTTGCCTATTCCCATTCACGATCCGCAACAGGCTCCCGGCGCGCTGAAGCGCCTGCCACTGCGTAAAGCGGCTGTGCTGTTTATCGTTGCGGTGTGCCTGTGTCTGTTCGGCTTGCTCTACCTGCAACTGGAGCAGTCGCGGCGTCAGGATCTGGCCGTGGCGAAAGTGGCATCGAGCAACCTGACCCGGGCGATGGCGCAACAGGCCGAGGACACGTTTCACTCCGCCGATCTGGTGATGACCAGTCTGGTCGACTGGATTGAGGACGACGGTTACGGCGCGACGCAGAAGCCGCGTTTGCAGAAAACCTTCGCCCGGCGCGTGCAGCAGATGGAGCAGTTGCACGGCATCTTTTTCTTCGACAAACAGGGCCAGTGGATCATCACTTCGTTCGCCGATTTGCCCCGTGGCAACGGCGTGGCCGATCGCGATTACTTCAAGTTTCATCAGCAGAATGAATCGACGCTGGCGCACATCGGCCCGGCGATTCGCAGCCGTGAGAACGGCGAATGGATCATCCCGATCTCGAAACGCGTCAATGACCACGCCGGCAATTTTCAGGGCGTGCTGATGGCCGGGATCAAGATGGCGTACTTCGATCAGTTCTTCAAAAGCTTCAGCCTCGACGACAACGGCATCATGTTCCTCGGCCTGACGGATGGCACGCTGTTGGCGCGTCGACCGTTTGAAGAAAACCTCATTGGTACGTCGCTGGCGCAGGGGCGGATTTATCAAAAGTTGCTGCCGGAAGCCCAGTCCGGCACGGCGATGATCAGGTCGGTGGTCGATGACGTCGTGCGTTTGTATGGCTATCGGCAACTGGGGTCGTATCCATTGGTGGTCGCGGCGGCGTCGTCGCGCGACACGATTCTCAAGGGTTGGTATGAGCGCGCGTTTCAGTCCAGCGTGATCATTGCGCTGGTGATTCTGGGCGTCGGGCTGTTCGGCTGGGTGTTCATCCATCAGGTGCGCAACGGCGAGCGCATCGAGAAAAATCTGCGCCGGGCACAACTCGCGCTGGAGCAGATCGCGACCCACGACAGCCTGACCGGACTGGCCAATCGGCGCTTGTTCGAACGTTCGCTGGAAATTGAATTTGCCCGTGGCGCGCGGCAGGTGAGTCCGGTGAGCCTGATCATGCTCGATATCGATTTCTTCAAGCGCTACAACGATGCTTACGGCCATGTCGCCGGTGATCATTGCCTGATGCAAGTGGCGCAAGTGGTCAAGACCTGCTGCCAGCGCAAGGCCGATCTGGCGGTGCGTTATGGCGGGGAAGAGTTTGCGGTGTTGCTGCCGGACACTGACATCAACGGCGCGTTGGCGATTGCGGGGCAGATTCGTCGCAGCGTGATCGATAAACACATCATCCACAGCGGCTCGCCCACCGGGTATCTGACGGTGAGCCTGGGTTGCTATGCGTTTATTCCTAGCGGCAATGACAGTCTGGAAACGTTCATCCACCGCGCTGACGCGGCGTTGTATCAAGCGAAAAATGCTGGGCGCAATCGCGCGGCGGTGTTATCGCTGGACGGCGGAATCACCGAACTGATGCGCTCCGATCGCTAATCCCCAAATCAATGCACAACCCCCTGTGGGAGCGGGCTTGCTCGCGAAGGCGTCGTGTCAGATAAACAATTTCTACCTGACACACCGCCTTCGCG
>NZ_CACSJY010000070.1:0-28385 GCF_902706155.1 Pseudomonas sp. 18058 | reverse complement strand
GTAGATCAGTCGACTTCAATGTTGCCCGACCCACCGCATTCGCGAGCAAGCCCGCTCCCACATTGGTTTTGCGCTATTTTCAATACCGAATCTGCTCCAGTTATCACACAGCCCCAATTGGGCGTTTTTTTTGCAGCCTCGGGCGGGCATACTAGGCCGTCCCTTACCCTGGTGCCGCCCGCCCCTATGCTTCGCGTCCTGATCGCCCTTGCTCTGACATGCCTGCTCCAACCGGCCTTCGCTGACGAGCGCGCGCAAACCCAACAGCAGTTGGACGCCACGCGTCAGGACATTGCCGAGCTGAAAAAGCTGCTGGGCAAAGTTCAGGAAGAAAAATCCGGCGTGCAGAAAGAGCTCAAGGGCACGGAAACCGAGCTGGGCAAGCTGCAGAAGCAGGTCGATGCGCTGCAGAAAGAACTGCAGAAAAGCGAATCCGAGCTGCAGCGACTCGATGCAGAGAAAAAAAAACTCCAGAGCGCGCGCACTGAACAGCAGCGACTGATCGCCATTCAGGCCCGTGCGGCTTATCAGAACGGTCGGCAGGAATACCTCAAGCTGCTGCTCAACCAGCAGAATCCCGAGAAATTCGCCCGCACCCTCACCTATTACGATTACCTGAGCCAGGCCCGCCTGGAGCAGCTGAAGAACTTCAACGAAACCCTGCGCCAACTGGCCAATGTCGAACAGGACATCGCCGCGCAACAAGCGCAATTGCTGGTGCAGAAAAGCAGCCTCGACACCCAGCGCGACGAACTGGAAAAAGTCCGCAAGGAACGTCAGCAGGTGCTCGCCAAGCTCAATGACGACGTAAAGGCCCGCGATCAGAAACTCGCCGCACGCGAGCAGGATCAGGCAGACCTGTCTAAAGTCCTTAAAACCATTGAAGAAACCCTGGCCCGTCAGGCCCGTGAGGCAGAAGAAGCGCGGCAGAAAGCGCTGATCGCCCAGCAGGAAGCGGAAAAAAAGCGCTTGCGTGAGGCGCAGGCGGAAAACACCGACGCCCCACGAAAACCCGCCAAATCGACGCCCGGCGCGCTGGTTTCCAGCAGCGGCGAGACCTTCGGTGGCGCTTTTGCTGCAACCCGGGGAAAACTTCCTTGGCCGGTTGATGGTCGACTACTGGCGCGCTTCGGTGAAAGCCGTGGCGACGACGCCCGTACCAAGTGGGATGGCGTGATGATCAGCGCCGCCGCCGGCAGCCAGGTGCATGCCGTGCACGGCGGTCGCGTGGTGTTCGCCGACTGGTTGCGTGGCGCCGGGCTGCTGGTGATCCTCGATCACGGCAACGGTTTTTTGAGTCTTTACGGCCACAACCAGACGCTGCTCAAGTCAGCGGGTGACGTGGTCAAAGCCGGTGAGTCGATTTCCACTGTCGGTAACAGTGGCGGTCAGGACACATCAGCGCTGTATTTCGCAATTCGTCAGCAGGGTCACCCGAGTGATCCGGCGCAATGGTGCCGCGCGCAAGGATAGGCGTTGAGTCACCTACATTAGGAGTTCGTTCGACATGCTGCATTTGTCCCGTCTTACCTCGCTGGCCCTGACGATCGCCCTGGTGATCGGCGCGCCTCTGGCGTTCGCCGCTCAACCGGCTCCGGCCGTCGCTCCGGCAGGCACAGCCGCGACCTCCAAGGCGCCGTTGCCGCTGGAAGAGTTGCGCACCTTTGCCGAGGTCATGGATCGGATCAAAGCCGCTTACGTCGAGCCGGTGGACGACAAGACCCTGCTGGAAAACGCGATCAAGGGCATGCTCAGCAACCTTGATCCGCACTCGGCCTACCTCGGCCCAGAGGACTTTACCGAACTGCAGGAAAGCACCAGCGGAGAGTTCGGCGGGCTGGGTATCGAAGTCGGCGCTGAAGACGGCTTCATCAAAGTGGTCTCGCCAATCGACGACACCCCGGCATCGAAAGCCGGTATTCAGGCCGGTGACTTCATCGTCAAGATCAACGGCCAGCCGACTCGCGGCCAGACCATGACCGAAGCCGTCGACAAGATGCGCGGCAAGATCGGCCAGAAAATCACCCTGACCCTGGTTCGCGATGGCGGCACGCCGTTCGACGTGACCCTGGCCCGTGCAGTGATTCAGGTGAAGAGCGTCAAGGCGCAGCTGCTGGAAACCGGCTATGCGTACATCCGCATCACCCAGTTCCAGGTCAAGACCGGCGAAGAGGTCTCCAAGGCTCTGGCCAAGCTGCGCAAGGACAACGGCAAGAAGCTCAACGGCATCATTCTCGACCTGCGTAACAACCCCGGCGGCGTGTTGCAGGCAGCGGTGGAAGTGGTCGACCACTTCATCACCAAAGGCCTGATCGTTTACACCAAGGGTCGCATCGCCAACTCCGAACTGCGCTTCTCCGCCACCGGCAAAGACGAAAGCGAAGCGGTGCCAATGGTGGTGTTGATCAACGGTGGCAGCGCCTCGGCCTCGGAAATCGTCGCCGGCGCCTTGCAGGATCAGAAACGCGCCGTGGTCATGGGTACCACCAGTTTCGGCAAGGGCTCGGTACAAACCGTGCTGCCGCTGAACAACGACCGCGCGCTGAAGATCACCACCGCGCTGTACTTCACGCCGAACGGCCGCTCGATTCAGGCGCAGGGCATCGTCCCGGACATCGAAGTGCGCAAAGCGAAAATCACCAACGAGGCGGACGGCGATTACTTCAAAGAAGCCGACCTGCAAGGTCACTTGGGTAACGGCAACGGCGGCGCCGACAAACCGACCGGCTCGGGCGCCAAGCCTAAAGCCATGCCGCAAGATGATGACTACCAATTGGCCCAGGCCCTGAGCCTGCTCAAAGGGCTGAGCATTACGTCCGGCCGTTGAGGATGTCTTTGCGTTTCGTCTTCGTTCTGTTGTGCTGTCTGGCGGGTGCTGCTCACGCAGAGCCCGTCAGCCCGAAGCCTCACAAGGCCTACCTGAGTCTGATCATCGATGACCTGGGGCAAAACCTGCCCAGGGATCGCCGCGTGCTGGCCCTGCCCGGCCCGGT
Source organism: Pseudomonas sp. 18058 (assembly GCF_902706155.1). Classification (NCBI taxonomy): domain Bacteria; kingdom Pseudomonadati; phylum Pseudomonadota; class Gammaproteobacteria; order Pseudomonadales; family Pseudomonadaceae; genus Pseudomonas; species Pseudomonas sp. 18058. The sequence continues at coordinate 25,392 of NZ_CACSJY010000070.1, read as the reverse complement.
GACCACGGCGATCATGCCCGACACCCCGCACGCCACCGAATTTGCCCGCGAGGCCCATCGCGCCGGCAAGATCGTCATCCTGCACATGCCAATGGATCCGGCCACCGGGCCTTACGCCTGGCATCCCGAACTGCCCATCGAAGAACTGGAAAAACGCCTGAACGCCGCGTTCAAAATGGTGCCGTACACCGCTGGCATCAATAACCACATGGGCAGCCGCATGACTGCGCAACCAGTGGCGATGGCGTGGTTGATGGGCGAGTTGCAGCGCCGCCACAAGTTTTTCGTCGACAGCCGCACCAGTGCGCAAACCGTCGCCGCGCAGCAGGCGCAGAAGATCGATCTGGCGAGTGTTTCGCGGGATGTGTTTCTTGATGATGAGCGCACGGAAGCGGCGATTTACACGCAGTTGCAGACGGCGATCAGCCTGGCGCACAAGCAGGGTTCGGCAGTGATGATCGGGCATCCTTACCCGCAGACACTGGCGGTGCTGGAGCGCGAATTGCCGAAGCTGAAGGCTCAGGGGATTGAGTGGATTGATATCCGGCAGATGATCAGTGTGCGCAGTAACAAGGCGACTGCGGCTCATGGCAAGGATGGCGTTTACCGCTGACTTTAGAAGCCCCTCACCCCAGCCCTCTCCCGGAGGGAGAGGGAGCTGACCGAGTTGATTGGGACAGCTGCACCGACTTGCAATACCGAGTCGAACTCAGGTTTTGAAAAGCACATAGATCAGCTCCCTTTCCCCCTCGCCCCCTTGGGGGAGAGGGTTGGGGTGAGGGGGTAGCGATCTGATAAGCGCTACAAATACCGTCCCATGATGTCATCCACCACACCATCCTTGCGCATCTGATCCAGCGCGGCCTGGAGCTTCTTCACGGTTTCTTCCGGCACATCTTTATTCAGCGCCAGATACAGCTCAGCGCTGTTGAAGCGCAGCACCGTCTTCAGCCCCGTCACCCCATCCTGTCGCGCCAGATAGCGCCCCGCCGGATCACCCGTCGCCCACAAATCAATCTGCCCGTTGACCAACTTCTTGGCGTTGTCCTGATCGCGCAACACCACCACCGGCTTCAAGCCCTGCTTGGTCAGTGTCTCGGCAATCGCATCGCCCTTGTACGCGCCAATCTTGTATTTGCGCGCGTCCTCAAGGGTTTCGAGGGTGATCTTGCTGTCGGCCTTGGCCAACAGGATCCAGTCATCCGGGCCGATCGGGCCGACCCATTTGAAGAGTTTTTCGCGATCCGGCAGGCGCGCCATCACGAAGGCGCCGTAACCAGGATTTTCCAGGGCGAGCTTGTACACGCGCTCCCAAGGAAAGCGCAGGGTCAGGCTGTAAGTGACGCCGGCACGCTGGAACATTTCCCGAACGATGTCGGTGGCGATGCCGTTGATGTTTTCGCCTTGGGCGAAATTTTTGCCGTTCTTCGCCATGTTGTACGGCGGGAAGTTTTCGGTAAGGAGCACCAGATCGGTGTCGGGACTGGTTTCGGCGCGGGCCGTGTTGATGAGCAACAGAGAGGCGCTGGCGAGAACTAGAAGCAGGCGTTTGATCATGTTGGGCTACCGAAATCCATGGCGTGCCCAAGAGTGCCTTGGGTGCGCCATGGTGTCCACTGGCCTGTATCGATTTTGACGCTTAACGCATCGTGATGCCGCGTTTAGCCATGTAGGCCTTGGCTTCCTGCACGGTGTATTCGCCGAAGTGGAAAATACTCGCCGCCAACACAGCGCTGGCGTGGCCTTCGAGAATGCCGTCAGCCAAGTGCTGCAAGTTGCCGACACCGCCGGAAGCAATCACCGGAATGCCCAGCGCGTCGCTGATCGCGCGGGTCACGCCGAGGTCGAAACCGTTTTTCATGCCGTCCTGATCCATGCTGGTCAGCAGGATTTCACCGGCGCCAAGGCCTTCCATTTTCTTCGCCCACTCGACCGCGTCGAGGCCGGTCGGCTTGCGCCCGCCGTGGGTGAAGATCTCCCAGCGCGGGGTTTCGCCCGGGCCGGAAACCTTCTTGGCGTCGATGGCGACGACGATGCACTGCGAGCCGAAATGCTGCGCGGCTTCGCCAACGAATTCCGGGTTGAACACGGCAGCGGTGTTGATCGACACCTTGTCCGCACCGGCATTCAGCAGATTACGAATGTCCTGCACGGTACGCACGCCACCGCCGACGGTCAGCGGGATGAACACCTGGCTGGCCATGCGCTCGACGGTATGCAGCGTGGTGTCGCGACCATCGACGCTGGCGGTGATGTCGAGAAAGGTAATCTCGTCGGCACCCTGCTCGTCATAGCGACGGGCGATTTCTACCGGGTCACCGGCGTCGCGGATGTTCTCGAACTTCACACCTTTGACGACCCGGCCGTTGTCCACGTCCAGGCAAGGGATGATGCGTTTGGCCAGAGCCATGCTTAATCTCCGATTAAGAGTTGCAAGCTTCAAGCTTCAAGCTGCAAGAAAGAGCGGACGCGGTCGCGCTTCTAACTTGCAGCTCGCAGCTTACAGCTTGGAGCTGGTCGCGTAGCTATCGCAGAAAGCCTGGGCTTCTGCCACATCCAGCGTGCCCTCATAAATCGCGCGACCCGTGATGGCGCCGATGATGCCCGGCGCCTTGGCGTCGAGCAGCGATTTGATGTCACCCAGATTGTGGATGCCGCCGGACGCGATCACCGGGATCTTGGTGGCAGCGGCCAGCGCAGCGGTGAACGGCACGTTGCAGCCCTGCATCATGCCGTCTTTGGCGATGTCGGTATAAACGATCGAGGAGACGCCGTCGGCTTCAAACTGCTTGGCCAGGTCGATGACCTGCACGGTGCTGATTTCCGCCCAGCCATCGGTGGCGACGAAGCCGTCTTTGGCGTCCAGACCAACAATGATCTTGCCCGGGAACGCGCGGCAGGCTTCAGCGACGAATGCAGGATCTTTCACGGCTTTGGTGCCGATGATCACGTAGCTGACGCCAGCCTTGACGTAGTGCTCGATGGTTTCCAGCGAACGGATGCCGCCGCCGATCTGGATCGGCAGGGTCGGGTAACGCTTGGCGATCGCGGTAACCACTTCGCCGTTGACCGGCTGGCCTTCAAACGCACCGTTGAGATCGACCAGATGCAGACGGCGGCAACCGCCCTCCACCCACTTGGCAGCCATGCTCACCGGGTCATCGGAGAACACTGTGGAATCTTCCATGCGGCCCTGGCGCAGACGTACGCAGGCACCGTCTTTAAGATCGATAGCGGGAATAATCAGCATGCTTTTTCCTTCGTCAAAAGAGCGGCAAGCTGCAAGCGACTAGCTGCGAGCATGCGGCGTACCAGTTCTTGCAGCTTGAAGCTTGCGGCTTGCAGCTGCTCCTAATTTTTTTCGAGCGCCCACAGGTCGCTTTCGATGCTTTCAAACCGCTCTTTGAGGTGGGTCTGAACATCGAAAATCGCCCTGTTGTAATAGTGCGGAGCAATTTCGCGGGTAAACAGCTCAAGAATTTCACCCGCTTCGAACGATCCCAGATCGAGTTCGAAACGGTCTTCCATGAACCGCTGAATCTTGCGATTGGCCTCGTTCTCCTGTTCGGGAGTGAGGGTCAGAATCGGCGGTTTGGTTTTCTTGGCAGCCATTTACCAGCGACCGTCCCACGCCGCGAAGTTCTGCAGCAACTGCAGGCCATGGGTATGGCTTTTCTCCGGGTGGAACTGCACGGCGAAGCGCGAGCCATCGGCCAGCGCCGCAGCGAAATCGACGCCGTAATGACCGCCGCCGACCACTTGCCGCGCATTGGCGGCAGCGATGTAGTAGCTGTGCACGAAGTAGAAACGCGCCATGTCCGGAATGTCATGCCACAGCGGGTGGCTGACCTTCTGCTGCACTTCGTTCCAGCCCATGTGCGGGACTTTCAGGTGTTCGCCGTCTTCGTGCAGGTCTTTACCGAAGAACTTCACTGCGCCCGGAAACAGGCCGATGCAGTCAACGCCATCGTTCTCTTCACTGCTGTCGAGCAAGGCTTGCATGCCGACACAGATGCCGAGGAACGGACGATCCTGGCTGACTTCACGCACCAACGAGTCGAAACCGAGGCGACGGATTTCAGCCATGCAATCGCGAATCGCACCAACACCGGGGAACACCACGCGATCCGCTTCACGAATCACTGCCGCATCGCTGGTGATCAGCACTTTACCGGCGCCGACGTGCTCGAGGGCTTTGGCCACCGAGTGCAGGTTGCCCATGCCGTAATCGATAACTGCAACCGTCTGCATTACAGAACGCCTTTGGTCGATGGCATTTGCCCGGCCATGCGCTCATCCAGCTCGACGGCCATGCGCAGCGCGCGGCCGAAAGCCTTGAACACGGTTTCGATCTGGTGGTGGGTGTTGGTGCCGCGCAGGTTATCGATGTGCATGCTGACCAACGCATGGTTGACGAAGCCCTGGAAGAATTCCTGGAACAGGTCAACGTCGAAACCACCGACGGTGGCGCGGGTGTACGGCACGTGCATCTGCAGGCCTGGGCGACCGGAGAAGTCGATGACCACGCGTGACAGCGCTTCATCGAGCGGCACGTAAGCATGACCGTAGCGACGGATGCCTTTTTTATCGCCGATGGCTTTGGCAAATGCCTGGCCGAGGGTGATACCGACGTCTTCCACCGTATGGTGGTCGTCGATATGCAGATCGCCCTTGCATTCAATATCCAGGTCGATCAACCCGTGACGGGCGATCTGATCCAGCATGTGCTCAAGAAAAGGAACACCGATATCGAATCGGGCCTTTCCGGTGCCATCAAGGTTGATCGAGGCTTTGATCTGGGTTTCCAGAGTGTCGCGCTCGACAGAAGCCTTACGTTCGGCCATCACCAGCTCCGCAAAATCATTGGGCGAAAAAGGCAGCCATTATAGGCACGCGGGGCGCAAACAGAAACACGAGAGGTGATATGGCTGACGGATAGAACGCCCGGCTGTCGCGGGTAGACATGTCCATACAAGCCATAAAGGGCAATGATCGCTCCCACGCTCTGCGTGGGAGTGCAGCCCGGGACGCTCTGCGTCCGCTTCGAATGTGACGCAGAGCGTCACGGGAGGCATTCCCACGCAGAGCGTGGGAACGATCAGGTACAGGTGACCTTAGTGAAACAGTACCGCCGTTTTCTGCAGGGTTACCCACACACCCCACGCCAACGGAATACCCACGGCCAACCAAGCAGCAATCGCCAGCGGCTTGCTGCCCGGCGCGGCTTTCCACTCCAGAACCGTGCTGGCATCAGCACCTTTGTCGTGACCCAGCGCCTGTTCGGCGGCCAGTTCAGCGTCGGTCATGAAGTACTTGTCGGCCACCGGACGAACCAGCATGTTGCACAGGAAGCCCAACACCAGCAGGCCGGCGAGGATGTACAAAGTGATGTCGTAAGCGGCAGCGCGTTCAACGCCGATGCTCAGCTGATATTCACGCAGGTAGTTCACCAGCACCGGGCCGAGCACACCAGCCGCCGCCCAGGCAGTCAGCAGACGACCGTGGATCGCGCCAACCATTTGCGTACCGAACAGGTCAGCCAGATACGCTGGAACCGTCGCGAAACCACCGCCGTACATCGACAGAATGATGCAAAACGCCGCCACGAACAGCGCAACGTTGCCCAAATGGCCCATGTTCGGAATCAGCGCGTACAGGGCAAAACCCAGGGCGAAGAACACGAAGTAGGTGTTTTTGCGGCCCAGGTAGTCCGAGAACGAAGCCCAGAAGAAACGACCACCGATGTTGAACAGGCTCAGCAAACCGGTGAAGCCCGCAGCGATCGCAGCGATCGAAGCCAACTGACCCGCATCGAGCTGACCAAACGGCACGTCAACGCCCAGCAGCTTGCCGCCGAACACTTCCTGCAACAGTGGCGACGCCATGCCGAGGATGCCGATACCGGCAGAAACGTTCAGGCACAGTACCAGCCAGACCAGACGGAATTGCGGGGTTTTCCACGCCACATTCACGTGCACGTGACGATTGGTGATCATCGCGTTTGCGGCTTTTTTCGCCGGCGCAGTCCAGCCTTCAGGTTTCCAGCCGGTTGGCGGCACGCGGTACGACAGAGCGCCACCGATCATGAACACAAAGTAGATCGCGGCCATGGCCACGAAGCTCTGCCAGACGCCAACACCTTCAGCCGAGCCGAAGTGGCTCATCAGCGCAGTCGCCAACGGTGCACCGACCATCGCGCCGCCACCGAAGCCCATGATTGCCATGCCGGTCGCCATGCCGCGCTTGTCCGGGAACCACTTGATCAGGGTCGAGACCGGCGAGATGTAGCCCAGACCGAGACCGATACCGCCAATCACGCCCGAGCCAATCCACATCAGCCAGATCTGGTGGGTATAAATACCCAGCGCCGAAATCAGCAGACCGCCGCACCAGCACAGTGCCGATACAACGCCAGCCTTACGCGGCCCTGCGTGCTCAAGCCAGCCACCCCAGATCGCTGCCGAGCAACCGAGGAAGATGAAGAACAGCGTGTAGATCCAGCCGAGCATGGAGATCGGCCAGTCGCATTGCGACGAAAACACTTGTGCGATGAAGCTCATGTCCGGCGCGCAGGTCACTGGCGCGGTGACGCCCAGCGCCTTGGACAGCGGCAACCAGAACACCGAGAAACCGTAGGCCATGCCGATGCACAAGTGGATGGCCAACGCGGCCGGTGGAACCAGCCAACGGTTGAAACCGGGCTTGGCGATGATGCGCTCCTTGGAGAGGAACGCAGGCTGGGCGGCGCTGAGGCCGTCCGCCGTAATGCTCGTGCTCATTGTGTATCCCCCAATTATTAGTATGGTTCGCCAGCCACTGTTCACCCTCGGCCTTATGCACGCAGGCATGACCGTTTTTTGGGTGAAGCTCCTTGAAGGCGCGACGTTAAGTCGCAGAGGGACGGACGAACGGGGCAAAGGTTACCATTTGCAGGTGACAGAAAAACCAAACTGATATCACCTTTTTCATGTCACCTGATCTCTACACCTGTGTAGGAGCTGCCGAAGGCTGCGATCTTTTGATCCTGTTTATGAAAAACATCAAAAGATCGCAGCGTTCCGCAGCTCCTACACGGGGCAATTTTTGCTGAATGATGGGTGAACCAAGCGCAGAAAATGGCGTCGCAAGCGGGGGCCGAACTGCGCCTGCTGGCACCTGCCGGACATCCTGAAGCTCTGGCCATCGCGGCGAAGTTGCACGCGCCATTGGCGGTACTGGCAACATGACGCCACACCGAACCGGGCATTTGCAGCGCTATACTCCCCGGCTAAATTACGAATTCGACTAATTACAAGGACTCGCCCATGAAAGCGTTCGGCAAAATCCTGGGTCTGGTACTTCTCGGGCTGTTGCTGATCATCGTGGCGGCAGGCTTTGCCCTGACCCACCTCTTCGATCCCAACGACTATAAAGACGAGATCCGCCAGATAGCCCGCGACAAGGCCCACATCGAGCTGACGCTCAATGGCGATATCGGCTGGAGCCTGTTCCCGTGGCTCGGCCTGGAATTGCACGAGGCCAGCGTCGCCACCCTGATCAAACCGGCCGAACCGTTTGCCGATTTGCAGATGCTCGGCCTGTCCGTGCGTGTGCTGCCGCTGCTGCGCCGTGAAGTGCAGATGAGCGACGTGCGCGTCGAAGGCCTGAACCTGCGCCTGAACCGCGACAAGGACGGTCATGGCAACTGGGAAGACATCGGCAAGCTGCCGCAGCCTGCCGGTGCAACGCCGCCCGCCGTTGCCAGTCAACCGGCCAGCGAAACCCCGCCAGCAGCGGAAAAACCACCTCAGCCAATCCGCCTCGACATCGACAGCCTGACCGTCAACAACGCCCGCGTTGAATACAACGACGAGAAGACCGGCAAGCAGTTCAGCGCCGAAAGCATCCAGTTGAGCACCGGCGCGGTTCACGATTCGACCAATATTCCGTTGAAGGCCACCGCTTTCCTCAGCACCAACCAGCCGATGCTGCGGGTGCGCACCGAGCTGAACGGCGAATTGCGCATCGAGCGCGCGCTGCAACGCTACAGGTTCGAAGACATGAAATTGTCCGGCGAACTGACTGGTGATCCGCTGCAAGGCAAGGCCATGACCTTCTCGGCTCAAGGCCAGGTTTCGCTGGATAAAGCCGCGAACGTCGCCGAATGGACGGGGATCAAGATCTCCGCTAACCAATTGCGCGCCTTGGGCGAACTGAAAGCCAACGATCTCGACAAGACTCCACAGATCACTGGCGGCCTCTCCATCGCTCAGTTCGATCTGGCGAAATTCGTCGACAGCATCGGCCAGACACTTCCAGCGATGGCCGCCGGCAGCCTGAGCAAAGTCGAACTGGTCAGCCGCATTGCCGCCACGCCAACCAGCGTCGCGTTCGACAACATCAACCTGAAAGTCGACGACAGCAGCTTCAGCGGCCGCATCGCCGTCGAGGATTTCGCCAAGCAATCGCTGCGCGCGATCCTCAAGGCTGACACCTTCAACGTCGACCGCTACTTGCCGCCGAAATCGGAAAAAGCCGCCAACGCCACGCAAGTACGTCAGGCCGAAGTCGCCAGCACCGAGGCCGATGCCATGGCCGGCGCCGGCAGTACGCCGCTGCCGGACAAGCCGACCAAAACCGCGTGGAGCACCGATCGCCTGTTGCCGGTGGAACGTCTGGCCAAGCTCGATGTGGACGCCGATCTGACCTTCGGCCAACTGACCCTCGACAAATTGCCGATCCAGAACGCCGCACTGAAAGCCACCGGCCAGGGCGGCTTGCTGACCCTGACCAATCTGAGCGGTGATCTGTACAACGGCAACTTCGCCGCCAATGGCACCCTTGATGTCCGCCAAACCGCGCCCGTGCTGAATTTGCAGACCAAGCTCAACCGCGTGCCGGTCGATAAAATCCTCGAAAGCCAAGGCAAAAACCCGCCGGTGAAAGGTCTGGTGACGCTCACCAGTAACGTCACCGGCAACGGCAACAGCCAGCAAGCGCTGATCGAAAGCCTCAACGGCAACGCCAGTTTCGTGATCAACAACGGCGTGCTGCTCAACGCCAACCTTGAACAGCAATTGTGCAAAGGCATCGCCACGCTCAACCGCAAAACCCTCAGCGGCGAGCCACGCGGCAAAGACACGCCATTCCAGGAACTCAAGGGCAACCTGACCTTCCGCAACGGCATCGCCAGCAACCCGGATCTGAAAGTGCGCATCCCCGGCATGACCGTCAACGGTGACGGCGACATCGATTTGCGCGTGCTCGGCATGGATTACCGCGTCGGCATCATCGTCGAAGGCGACACCAGTGCGATGCCGGATCCAGCCTGTCAGGTCGGCGAAAAATTCGTCGGCATCGAGTGGCCGCTGCGCTGCCGTGGCCCGCTGGAGCTGGGCGCGAAAGCCTGCCGCGTCGACAACGATCGACTCGGTCAGGTCGCGACCAAACTGGCTGGCGACAAGCTCAGCGACAAGATCGATGAAAAACTCGGTGACAAGGTCAGCCCGGAATTGAAAAACGCATTGAAGGGGCTGTTCAAGCGATGAGAGCGGAGCAGTTTTCCACGGCGGTGCTGGAGTGGTTCGACCGCCACGGCCGCCACGATTTGCCTTGGCAGCAAGACATCAACCCGTATCGGGTGTGGGTGTCGGAGATCATGCTGCAGCAGACTCAGGTCAGCACCGTGCTCAATTACTTCGACCGTTTCATGGCCGCGCTGCCGACGGTCGAAGCGCTCGCCGAAGCGCCGGAAGACGAGGTGCTGCACTTGTGGACTGGCTTGGGTTATTACACCCGCGCACGCAATTTGCAGAAGACCGCGAAGATCGTCGTCAGCCAGTACGGCGGCGAGTTTCCGCGCGACGTCGAAAAGCTTACGGATTTGCCGGGTATCGGCCTGTCCACTGCTGGCGCCATCGCGAGCATCAGCATGGGCCTGCGCGCGCCGATCCTCGACGGCAACGTCAAACGCGTGCTGGCGCGCTTTACTGCGCAAGAGGGTTATCCCGGCGAGCCGAAGGTGGCCAAACAGCTCTGGGCCAACGCTGAGCGCTTTACGCCGCATGATCGGGTCAACGCCTACACCCAGGCGATGATGGATCTCGGCGCCACGCTCTGCACGCGCAGCAAGCCGAGTTGCCTGCTGTGTCCGCTGGAGCGTGGTTGTGAAGCGCACATGCTCGGCCTCGAAACCCGCTACCCGATTCCCAAGCCGCGCAAAGCCATCCCGCAGAAGCGCACGCTGATGCCGATGCTCGCCAACGGCGACGGTGCGATTCTGCTTTACCGTCGCCCCTCGAGCGGTTTGTGGGGCGGTTTGTGGAGCCTGCCGGAACTCGACGACCTCGACGACCTGCAACACCTCGCCGATCAGCACGCGCTGACCATGGGCGAGCAGCAGGCGCTGCCGAGCCTTGTCCACACGTTCAGCCATTTCCAGCTGTCCATCGAACCCTGGCTGGTTCAGGTACAGGAGGCCGCCCATCACGTGGCCGAGGCCGACTGGCTCTGGTATAACCTCGCCACCCCGCCGCGCCTGGGCCTCGCCGCCCCGGTCAAAACCTTGCTCGAACGCGCGGCCGCCGTCTTGAATGCAGGAGAGTCGCCATGACCCGCACCGTAATGTGCCGCAAGTACAAAGAAGAACTGCCAGCCCTGGAACGCGCCCCTTTCCCGGGCGCTAAAGGTCAGGATATTTTTGACCACGTCTCGGCCAAGGCCTGGGCCGACTGGCAGAAACACCAGACCCTGCTGATCAATGAGAAGCGTTTGAACATGATGAACGCCGAAGACCGCAAATATCTTCAGGGCGAAATGGACAAGTACTTCTCCGGCGAGGAATACGCTCAAGCCGAAGGCTACGTTCCGCCTGCAGAGTAAACCCCGGAAATCGGGGGTCGGATCGTAAGCGACGGAATTAATTTAAGAAATTTTAAAAAAGTCGTTGACGTAAATCCGAAAAACCCTTTTAATGCGCCCCGTTGCCCAGATAGCTCAGTCGGTAGAGCAGGGGATTGAAAATCCCCGTGTCGGCGGTTCGATTCCGTCTCTGGGCACCAAATACCGAAAACCCTGAATCGCAAGATTCAGGGTTTTTTTATGTCTGCGATTTGGTAAGGCACGGTTACATATCGACGGAATCGCCGGACAACGTTTCCCTCCCCCTCTATCTACCCCTCCCAACAAGCATCAGATCGCGATCAGACGAATAAGCCTACAAGGCCCGGAGTCGCACATCCCTGAAGTCTCTCAAACCTGTCTGAATGCTCCGTAGGCCACAGCGGAAATGGACGACATACACGACGCTTCGGTTTTGGCAAAATGCGAGGAAGAGTTACCGCATCGCTCTACACCAGACTTACAACACGGAAGTAACCTGACAACGAAGGAACACAATGTCTTGGGACATCATCGGCATGCTCGCGCTCGTCGCGTTCTGCGCCGGTTTTTTTGATGCGATCGCTGGGGGCGGCGGCTTGATCACCCTGCCGGCTTTATTTCTGGCGGGGGTGGATCCGATCAGCGCCATTGCCACGAACAAGTTTCAGGCGGCATCAGCCACGATCTCGGCCACGGCAACCTTTGCCCGCAACGGCTTGATCGAATGGCGGGAAGGTCGCTATCTGATGATCTGTGGCTTCATTGGCGGCGCCAGCGGTGCGCTGCTGGTCAGCTCAATCGACAAGCGCTACCTCGAAGCCTGCGTGCCGATCATGTTGATTCTGGTGGCCATCTATTTTGCGCTGTCGCCAAAACTGGCGAATGAAGATCGACGCAAGCGAATAGGAATTCTGCTGTTTTCATTTACCGTTGCGCCCATCCTGGGCTTTTACGACGGTATATTCGGGCCGGGCGTGGGTTCTTTCTTTATCGTAGGATTTGTCCTTCTGTGCGGCTTGGGCATGATGCGCGCCATGAGTTTTACCAAGCTCGCCAACGCATCCTGCAATCTGGGTTCGCTGGCGGTGTTCATCACCAAAGGCGTGATCATCTGGCCAGTCGCAATTGCCATGGCACTGGCGGCGTTTTTCGGCGCTCAGTTAGGCGCGCGTGCCGCTGTTCGAGTCGGGCCGCGACTGATTAAACCGATGCTGATCGTGGTTTGCTGCGCCTTGGCCATCAAACTGCTGAGTGTTGAAAGCAACCCATTGCGCGTTGTGCTCTCGCAGGCAGTGGCCTCGTTTTGAGCAGCATCACGCCGCAACCATGAAAACCCGCGATCCCATCCTCAGAGATCCGCCCTTACGGAAGAGGGTCATCCCCGCGATGAACCAGAAACGCACTCGCATCCCCCTGCCCCATCCGCCGCCACCTCGGGAAAGCCTGGTGTCGAGAGGACTGGCGATCATGATCAGCGTGTTTCTGATCAGCACCGGCGCGCTGCTGTGCTACTCGGTCATCGACGGCTTGATTCACGACACCATCACCACCGCCACTCGCGGCGGGCCGGCCAAGGTCTACACCCTTGCCGGGCAACCGGGCGCGTACTGGTTTCATATCGTTTTTGAAGGATTTTTTGGCGGATTGCTGCTGGTCGCAGGGGTGGCGTGGCATCGACTGACGCGTATCGGCAAACCTGCGAGCAGGGCCCGGCGTAAATACCGGTAGCACTTGGCGCTCGTAAGAAATGGACTACAGACCCTGCCCGCCAACGTCCTTTTCCCCGGCAGTGTCCTGCATGACCAATCGCCTCTTCCTGCGGATTTCACCGTCTCTCCCGACATACTCAAACGGCGACGCCGGGCATGCTTTTGCGTCTGTTCACAATGAAGCGAAAGACCCGATGAGCCAGTTAAAACCTGCTGACACGCAAGACCCGAAAATCGATTCATTGCTGGGGGAGCTTGGCGAGTTGATTCGTCAGGCACGGCAAAAAGTGCTGCGAGCGGTTGATACGATTCAAGTGCAGACCTGCTGGCAGATCGGCCGGCATATCGTCGAGTTTGAGCAACAGGGCGCCCAGCGTGCGGGCTATGGAAAGCAACTGCTGGCTCTGCTGGCGAAGGATCTGACGGCGCAGTTCGGGAAGGGGTTTGACGCATCAAATCTGCGCTATATGCGCCTCTTTTATCAGGCGTTTCCAATTCGTGACGCACTGCGTCACGAATTGAGCTGGACCCACTATCGTCGGCTGTTGGGAGTGAACAATGAAAAAGCGCGCCATTGGTACATGGAAGAATCCGCCAACCTGAACTGGTCAAGCCGCGCCCTCGATCGCCAGATTCTCACCCTCTACTACGAGCGGCTCCTCATGAGTCGAGACAAAGCCGACGTGATCGAAGAAGCCACCACCAACATCGAAGCGATGAAATGCAATCCGCGTGAGTTCATTCGCGATCCGGTCATGCTCGAGTTTCTCGGCCTGCCGTCAGCCGGCAAGGTCAGGGAAAGCAGTCTCGAACAAGCCCTCATCGATCACCTGCAGGGCTTTCTGCTCGAACTGGGCAAAGGCTTTTCCTTCGTTGCTCGCCAGCAACGCATCAGTACCGACGGCGTCGATCTGTACATCGATCTGGTGTTCTACAACTACCTGCTCAAATGCTTTGTGATCATCGATCTCAAACGCGGCAAGCTCAGCGCCCGCGATGTCGGGCAGATGGACATGTATGTGCGCATGTATGACGAGCTGATGCGCAGCGAGGGCGACAAGCCGACAGTCGGGATAATTTTGTCTGCCGAAAGCAACGATTCGGTGGCGCGCTATTCAATGCTCAAAGGCAACGAACAACTGTTCGCCAGCAGCTACAAAACGATATTGCCGAGTGAAGAAGAGTTGCGCGCAGAACTCAATCGCGAACAGGCCTTGATCGAAGAACGCATGCTGACTCAATCCACTGAATAAACCCTACGGATTGTTCCCGGGCGGCGCGGAGACTATCGTTGGCAGCTTACCCGTCAAGGTCGAGAGTCATGAGCTGTCAGGACATGCCCGCAACGCAGGATGTGCAGTCAAGGTCGCCGATTTTGAATACTGCTCAAGGCGAGCCTTTCAAAGAATCGGCTACCGACGGCTATGTGCTGGGCGGTTTCACCTGGCGTCACACATCCCCCGATGCCCAGCGCCCGGTGGTCATCATCAACGCCGCCACCTCCGTGCGCTGCGGCCACTACTCGCGATTCGCCGCCTATCTGTTCGCCAATGGCTTCGACGTCATCACCTACGACTACCGCGGCATCGGCGAATCGCGACAGGCTTCGATCAAAGGCCTGAACGCTTCGTGGACTGATTGGGGCGCGCTGGATTTCGAGGCGATGCTCAAGCGTGCGCAACGTGAGTTTCCCGGTCAGCCGATTGACGTGGTCGGGCACAGTTTTGGCGGTTGCGCGGCGGGCTTGGCAGAGTCCGGGCGAGTTATCCGACGGTTGGTCACTGTCGGCGCGCAGTTCGCCTACTGGCGAGATTACGCGCCCGAGCATCGCTGGCGCATGTTTGGCAAATGGCATCTGCTGATGCCGTTGATGACCCTGTTCTGCGGCTACTTCCCCGGCAAACGCCTCGGCTGGCTGGAAGACACACCGACGGGCGTCGTGCGCGACTGGAGCACGCCTGCCCCGCGTTTTGAAGGGCGCCCAAGCGGTCGCGCACTGATGAAAAAAACCGGCACCCTGCCCTTCGCCAATGTCCGCGCGCAGACGCTGGCCATCAGCATCAGCGACGATCCCTACGGCACGATTGCGGCCATCGAACGCCTGCTCGGCTACTTCAACAACGCTTCAAAAACCCACCTGCGCATCGAACCGCAGGACATCGGCGAACAACAAGTCGGACATTTCGCCTTTTTTCGCAGCGCATACCAAGCCACACTATGGCCCATCGCTCTGACCTGGCTGCACACCGGCGCACTGGCCCCCGACACACCGGGGCGGCAAGTCCCGCGCAGCTGAGCCCTCTCAACGCACGACGGAACACATCATGGCCTCCGCCAACAAGCAGCAAAAACGCGCCACCCGGGCCAAAGCCAAGGCCAAGCAGAACCGCACCAAACGCGCTGAAGCGCCGGTCGAGCTGGACCCGAACGACGATCGTATCGACTTCGAGTCGGTGGATCTGACCGAGCTGTTCAAGAAAATGATCGACGCCGAGAAGATCAGCCAGCAGGCCCTGTGCACCGCGTTCCTCGAAGACCCGCTGCTGGAGCTGGTTTATGAGCAGGAAGGCGAAGAAGGCGCGATGGACTTCATCCTCGCCGCGCTGATCGAGTATCGCCAGTGGTCGCAGGAAACCGACGAGGCCGGCGCCTTGGCGTGGATCGAATCACCGGCCTTCCAGGCCGACTATGTGGCGGCGTCCGACGCGATCGCCGCAAATACCCAACAGAAGAACTGAGCTCCCATGGCATCCCTGAACAAGCAACAGAAACGCGCCAAACGCGCCAAGGCCAAAGCCAAACAAATCCGTATGGTCGGCCGCAAGCCACTGGAACAGGACGAAGACCTCGACCACCTCGCCGAGCCGGTGCCGGAATACGTCCTGGCGATGTTCAGCAAAATGCGCGACGCCGAAGCCATCAGCCGCAATGAAATGCTGCTGACTCTGCTGCGCGAACTGGCGTTCGTCATCGTTGATCATCCAGAGCTGCTGGACATGGAAAACGCCGACAACGAAGGCATGGCCGCCACTCACCTGGCCGCCGACATGCTGATCGACTACCGCATGTGGGCCGAAGGCGTAACGATCGAAGAAGCCCAGGCCTGGCTGAGCGAACCGCAGTTCATCACCGATTTCGGGGTTGCGCTGGATGCTTATGGCAAGTCGGTAGAAGCACAGGAAGACAAGAGCGAATAAACATCGCTCAAAAACAAAAACGGCCGCTAGTCATCACTGACAGCGGCCGTTTTGCATTACGCGTTACGGATCAGTTCAACACCACCGCGCCACGTTTTTCCAGCTTGCGACGGCGTGCGACCAGTAGACCGGCAGCCACCACCATCAGGCTCAGCAGGCCAGTCGCGAGGATCTCCACGCGATGCGCTTCCTGGAACAGCATGATGGTCAGGGCCGCGACGATGAAGATGATCACCGCGTAGGTCAGGCCCGGGAACAGCCACATGCTGAAGACGATTTTCTCGCCGCGTGCCATGCGCTGCTTGCGCATACGCAGTTGCGAGAAGGCGATTACCAGGTACACCAACAGTGCGATCGCGCCGGAGCTGGCCAGCAGGAATTCGAACACCGCTGCCGGGGCCACGTAGTTGGCGAATGTGCAGAGGAACGCTGCGCCAGTCGACAACATCACTGCCCAGTAAGGCGTGCCGCTTTTGTTGGTGCGGGTCGACATGGCCGGGGCATCGCCACGCTTGCCGAGGGAGAAGAGCATGCGCGACGAGGTGTACAGCGCCGAGTTCAGGCAGCTGGTCACCGCGACCAGAACGACGATGTCGACGATCATTTTCGCGTTAGGAATGCCCATGCGCTCAAGCACGGTCTGGTAGGAACCGAGGTTGGCCAGCGTAGGATCGTTCCAAGGCACCAGCGCTACAACGATGAAGATCGATACAAGGTAGAACAAGCCGATCCGCCAGATCACCGAGTTGGTGGCCTTGGAGATTTGCTTGCCCGGGTTTTTCGATTCCGCGGCCGCGATGGTCACGATTTCGGTACCCATGAAGGAGAACATGGTAGTCAGGATTGCACCCAGCACCGCACCCATGCCGTTTGGCAGGAAGCCGCCGCTGTCGAACAGGTGCGACACACCGCTGACCTGGCTGTTCGGCAGGAAGCCGAAAATGGCCGCAAGACCAAGGCCGATAAAGCCGATGATCGCCAGCACTTTAATCAGCGCAAACCAGAATTCGAACTCGCCGTAATTCTTCACGCTGAACAGGTTGGTGACCGTGAGCAACATGGTGATGATCAGCGCGAAAGCCCAAATGCCTACGCTCGGGAACCATGCGTGGAGGATGGTCGCGGCGGCATTGGCTTCCAGCGGAATCACCAATACCCAGAACCACCAGTACAACCAGCCGATGGTGAAACCGGCCCAGTGCCCGATGGCGCGGTCGGCGTAAGTCGAGAACGAACCGGTGTCCGGCGAGGCAACAGCCATTTCGCCGAGCATGCGCATCACTAACACCACCAGGGTACCGGCGGCGGCGTAAGCCAGCAGCACGGCAGGGCCGGCGGCAGCGATGGCGTGGCCGGAGCCAACGAACAGACCGGCGCCGATCACACCGGCGATCGACAACATGGTCACATGACGCGGTTTGAGCCCTTGTTCAAGGCCATTGGAGCTTGGGGTACTGCTCATCGAAACTACCTTTGCGAGGAAAGCGATTCAGTCCGTCCTGTCTGGTGTGTTCTTTCTCGTAAAAAGAAACCAACAGGGCGTTCCGGATTCTGCACGCAATAAATGCGCCAAAATGTTTCAAAGTCTTCTGGATCGCGGCTTTGCGTGCGACCGGACGGTCATCGCAAGTCCTTGAGATTAATGGCTATTCGCCAGAACGTTACCCTGCGACTCACTTTCAAGACAAATCAGCGCACCAGAAACACACTGAAAAAGTGTGGGATGCACAATAAAAGAGCGAATCCTGTACGTTCGGCCGGATAGCGCTTCCAACACCCCGCCAAAGCTGGCAACATCGCGCCTTTTTTTACGCGACACCCACGGGTTTGCACGATCAAACACCCGTTCGGTTGTTGATGGGGCGACAGTCTGCTGTGCCGATGCGACAACCTGCCACATGCCACCCGTTAACCGCTCGTAGCGCTGTTGGCTGCCATTGAAACGCTATGCTAGCTTGGCCGCCTCGCCAGGAAGGCCACCCAACAGCTGGAGCGCAACATATATGAGGAACGCACATGGCTGAGGCCACGCCCGCGCTTGAAATCCGCAACCTGCACAAACGCTACGGACAGCTTGAGGTGCTCAAAGGCATCTCGCTGACCGCCCGCGACGGCGATGTGATCTCGATCCTCGGTTCCTCCGGTTCCGGCAAGTCCACGTTCCTGCGTTGCATCAACCTGCTGGAAAACCCGCACCAGGGCCAGATTCTGGTGGCCGGTGAAGAACTCAAGCTCAAGGCCGCCAAGAATGGCGAACTGGTTGCCGCCGACGGCAAACAGATCAATCGCCTGCGCTCCGAGATTGGTTTTGTGTTTCAAAACTTTAATCTGTGGCCGCACATGAGCATCCTCGACAACATCATCGAGGCCCCGCGTCGCGTGCTCGGCCAGAGCAAAGCCGAAGCCATCGAAGTCGCCGAAGCGCTGCTGGCCAAGGTCGGCATCTCCGACAAGCGCCACGCGTACCCGGCGGAATTGTCCGGCGGTCAGCAACAACGCGCGGCGATTGCCCGCACGCTGGCGATGCAACCGAAGGTGATCCTGTTCGACGAGCCCACCTCGGCGCTTGACCCGGAAATGGTTCAGGAAGTACTTAGTGTCATCCGCGCTTTGGCCGAAGAAGGCCGCACCATGCTGCTCGTGACCCACGAAATGGGCTTCGCCCGTCAGGTCTCCAGCGAAGTGGTGTTCCTTCACCAAGGCCTTATAGAAGAGCAAGGATCGCCACAGCAGGTGTTCGAAAACCCGCTTTCGGCGCGCTGCAAACAATTCATGTCCAGCAACCGCTAACGGAGCAACATGCATGCAGAACTATAAAAAGGTCTTCCTGGCCGCCGCCGTCACCCTCGCGTTCAGCGCCGGTGCCATGGCTGAAACCCTGAAGATGGGCATCGAAGCGGCTTACCCGCCGTTCAACAATAAAGACGCCAGCGGCAACGTGGTCGGCTTCGACAAAGACATCGGCGACGCCCTGTGCGCGAAGATGAAAGTCGAATGCAGCGTGGTCACGTCCGACTGGGACGGCATCATTCCGGCCCTGAACGCGAAGAAGTTCGACTTCCTGATCTCCTCGCTGTCGATCACCGAAGAGCGCAAAGGCGCGGTCGATTTCACCGACCCGTACTACTCGAACAAGCTGCAGTTCATCGCACCGAAAAACGTCGACTTCAAAACCGACAAGGACTCGCTGAAAGGCAAGACCATCGGTACCCAGCGTGCAACCCTGGCCGGTACCTGGCTAGAAGACACCTACGCCGATGACATCAAAGTCAGTCTCTACGACACCCAGGAAAACGCCTACCTCGACCTGACCTCCGGTCGTGTCGACGCGATCCTCGCCGACAAGTATGCCAACTATGACTGGCTGAAAAGCGACGCTGGCAAGAACTACGAGTTCAAAGGTGACCCGGTCGTAGAAAGCGACAAGATCGGCATCGCTGTGCGCAAAGGCGACCCACTGCGTGAGAAGTTGAACGCTGCCCTGAAGGAAATCGTCGCCGACGGTACCTACAAGAAGATCAACGACAAGTACTTCCCGTTCAGCATCTACTGATCCTGACCTGTGGGACTGGCGCCGTGATTGAACGGCGCCGGCTCCCGACTTTGCCTGCCGCAATTTGAACAGAATTCCATGATTATCGACCTCTACGGATTCGGCCCGGCCCTCGCTGCCGGCGCGCTGATGACCGTCCAACTGGCCCTTACGGCCCTGTGCCTGGGATTGGTGCTCGGTCTGCTCGGCGCCTTGGCCAAGACTTCCCCGTACAAGCCGCTGCAATGGCTTGGCGGCACTTATTCGACCCTCGTGCGCGGCGTCCCGGAATTGCTCTGGGTGCTGTTGATCTACTTCGGTACGGTCAACCTGATGCGCGCCCTCGGTGAGTTCTTCGGCAACCCCGACCTGCAACTCAACGCCTTCGCCGCTGGCGTGATCGCCCTCGGCCTGTGCTTCGGCGCTTACGCCACGGAAGTGTTCCGTGGTGCAATCCTCGCCATTCCCAAAGGCCACCGTGAGGCCGGCCAGGCCCTGGGCCTGTCGAAATGGCGGATCTTCACCCGGCTGATCATGCCGCAGATGTGGCGCATCGCCCTTCCCGGTCTGGGCAATCTGTTCATGATCCTGATGAAAGACACCGCGCTGGTCTCGGTGATCGGCCTGGAAGAAATCATGCGTCACGCGCAAATCGGCGTGACCGTGTCGAAACAACCGTTCACCTTCTATATGGTCGCCGCGATCATGTACCTGGGCCTGACCGTGCTGGCGATGACCGGCATGCACTTCCTGGAAAAACGCGCCGCTCGCGGCTTTGCGAGGAGCGCTTAAATGAACTGGGAAGTCATCATCAAGTGGCTGCCGAAACTGGCGCAGGGCGCGACCCTGACTCTGGAACTGGTGGCCATCGCTGTCATCGCCGGTTTGCTGCTGGCGATTCCGCTAGGCATCGCCCGCTCCTCCAAGCTCTGGTACGTGCGCTCGTTGCCTTACGCCTACATCTTCTTTTTCCGTGGCACGCCACTTTTGGTTCAGCTGTTTCTGGTTTATTACGGTTTGGCGCAGTTCGACGCGGTGCGTGCAAGTGCGTTGTGGCCGTACCTGCGCGATCCGTTCTGGTGTGCGACCGTGACCATGACCCTGCACACGGCGGCGTACATCGCCGAGATTCTGCGCGGGGCGATTCAGGCGATTCCGCCGGGCGAAATCGAAGCGGCGCGAGCCTTGGGCATGTCCAAGCCGAAGGCGATGTTCTACATCATCCTCCCGCGCGCGGCGCGCATCGGCCTGCCGGCCTACAGCAACGAAGTGATCCTGATGCTCAAGGCCAGCGCGCTGGCCAGCACCGTGACCTTGCTGGAACTGACCGGCATGGCGCGCACGATCATCGCGCGCACTTATCTGCCGGTGGAGATCTTCTTCGCCGCGGGCGTGTTCTATCTGCTGATGGCTTACGTGCTCGTGCGCGGCTTCAAGCTGCTGGAGCGCTGGCTGCGCGTCGATGCCTGCCAAGGGCGTTGATTCCTCCTACGTGCTGACGGGCGAGGACTTACTCGCCCGCTTCACCGCGCTGGATGCTTTTTTGATTGAGCATCAGGCGCTGTGGAAACCTCGACCGTTCACCCATCTTTCGCTTGCTTGGGAAGCGTCCTACCCGGAACTGGCGTTGTGGCTACGCGGGCGGTCGCTGGAAGACGCGGAAAACGCTCATAACCACCCTGCTGATCTTTCTGATGCGCCGGAGCCGTTCGCTTCATTGGCGGCGTTGTCGGCTGAGTTGAGTGTGGTTGGCGAGTTGCTGGAACATGCGCTGGAAGCTGCGGGGCATCGCTTGAATGTCGATGTACCGGGGCGCAAGTGGCAGCAGATCGAGGCGTTTGCCAGTCGCTTGTCCTTTGCCTCGCGGCCGACGCATTGGCTGGATTGGTGTTCTGGCAAGGGGCATTTGGGGCGGCGCTTGTTGGGCTCGGGACAGCAACTGACTTGCGTTGAATACGATCCGCTATTGGTTGCCAGCGGACAGGCGTTGAGTCAGCGTCATCATCTGCACGCTTTGCACGTGGAACAGGATGTACTGGCGGCGGACACCTCTGCCGTATTGAGCGCGAATCACACGCCCGTCGCCCTTCACGCCTGCGGTGATCTGCATGTGCGCTTGATGCAACTGGCCAGTGCCGCAGGTTGCCAGCAAATGGCGATCGCGCCCTGCTGCTACAACCGCACCAGTCGTAGCGAATATCAGGCCTTGTCCTGCGCAGGATCGGCATCGTTCCTACAACTCTCGCTGGAAGATCTGGCGCTGCCGATGAGTGAAACCGTTACCGCCGGTGCACGCGTCCGACGTCAGCGCGACACCTCGATGGCCCGTCGCCTCGCTTTCGACCTGCTGCAACGGCAAGTGCGTGGCGTCGATGAGTATTTGCCAACGCCATCGTTGCCCAGCGCTTGGCTGGACAAACCGTTCGCCGATTACTGCCGCGATCTGGCCGACCTCAAAGAGTTATCCACAGTCGGCACACCAGATTGGGCCGCACTGGAAGCGGCGGGATGGCAACGATTGGCCGAAGTGCGCAACCAGGAGTTGCTGCGCGGATTATTCCGACGACCACTGGAGCTTTGGCTGAACCTAGATCGGGCACTTTTCCTCGCCGAACAGGGATACGTCGTACGCCTCGGCACTTTCTGCGAATCAGCGCTGACTCCGCGCAATTTCCTGTTGTTGGCCGAACGCGAATAACCTACCGCCAGCCTGTGGATAACTCTGTTGATGGATTTTGCTCGGATCCAATATCCACGCCTGTTTCGGTGCTGAAACAGCTCTGGTCATTTTTTGTTCACATAAAGAAAAAACCAATAAAACAGGGATTTGCGAACAAAATGAGAACGCGTCCACAAAAACCGGCCTAAGCACGTCTTCACGGTGCTCGGTTGTGCATAAGCCGCCAATCAAAACGACATAACCGCCGAAAAAAAGCAAAGCTCAGCGGCCTTATCACCCATGCCCAAGACTGAAAATGGGCTCCTCGATAATTAACGTCTGAACCTGGCGAACGCGACGCCCGACACCACCTCGCGACCGCCCTGCATCGCGCCGAACACGCAGAAGCGCAGCCATTCGCCCGGCCAAACAGTCGCATCGGGCGGACGGTGCAAGCGCTGCGAAATGTACTGCGCAGGGCCTGATTTTCAGAGATGCAAAAATAGTCTGAATTCAGGGGTTTACAGAAATTATCCAGTCGCTATAATCGTCGCCCACACGCCGGTATAGCTCAGTTGGTAGAGCAACTGACTTGTAATCAGTAGGTCCCGGGTTCGACTCCTGGTGCCGGCACCATACAAAACAAAGCCCCTGCAGAAATGCAGGGGCTTTGTTGTTTCTGGGGTGTTTATATTTTTGGCAGCGTTTCTGCTTCAGCTCAAATTTCCGTCTTTATGCCAAATTATGAACTGGCAATAATTATGGCGTACCCATAAAAATATGTAATCGGATGAGCAGCATTTCTCGTTGCCCTGAACTGGCGGGTTCAATGGAAATCAGGCTTTCCGATCCAATATCGCTTGATGCCTCGACGCTTTGTTCCTCCGCCACAGAGAATGGCATCAACGTAACGCGCGCGGCCTCACCGCCTTCATCTGACGTACAGACTCCAGTAAGCCCTGCTGGAATTGCTCCAGTTCATCGACCATCGCTGATCTCCTCGTTTTGCCAATCGCGGTGTGCCGGTGATCGCCGCCCTTTCCCACGCATCCCACTTGCTTCACATTTCACGACTGCTCACTGCGAACTCCTCAGTCGGGCGCGATCCTGATCTTCACGCCTGTGCCTCGCAATATTTGCAGGAATTGAGCAAGGCGCTGATCGATGATGTTGTGAAAGTAATGGATGCGCCGCCGGACAAGCCGTTGATGTAAATCAGCCACGTGAAGCCCTCGCTGATGCGAGGGCTTTTTGCGTTTCAGACCTGACTGATCTCAAACACAAACGAAATCTTCTGCTGACTCACACTCCACACATAGCGTAAATGTTTGCCCTGCTTCGGAATCGATAGCGCTGGCGGCCGAAACGCGGCGACGCATTCATGGCCCGGCGATCGAACGCTGTTATAGAGCAGTCCCCACGATTCGGTTTCGCGCAGTTGCCGGGCGAAAACCTGAGACGGCTCATAAGCCTCAGGATCCGGATTGTGCAGTTCGGGATGATCGTGACGAATGTCGTGTAACGCTTTAACCACCCGATTGACGTAAGTCCGCATGGTCAACTCAAGATCCGATTCCTGAGTCGCCGCAAGAAATCGTTCCTGGTGATAACAGGTTTCGGAGATGGCCGCGGCTTGGCTGCTCGCAGCGTAGTAAACGCCGAAGGTGCCGTCGCAGAAACGGCTGCGTTTGCCGATATGAGTAAACGCAGCCATCACCGGAGTCGATCCGGGGCCGGAGAGTCGATCTTCGGGACGCACTCGGGCGAGAACCCCGGCCTGCTCGATCAGACGATCATTGGTCAGCGCTTCAATTGCGTAGGCAACTTCCAGATCTTCGGGATCGAGCACGTCTTCGAACAGCGCAATCGGCGGGAAGCTGCTGTTGACGATCCGATAGGCTCGCGGCCACGGCACATCAACTAAATCGGGCGCCTTCAACCGCGCACACCATCGAGGTAGCGGCGCACATCGGCGATGTCGACCACGCGTCCGGCGAGCATGTAATCCAGCGCCGTTTGGCCATTGAACGGTGCGGCAGTGTTAGGGCTGCTGACCCAGGTGTACGCGCGCTCACGGCTATTGCTGAAGATGATGCTCAGCGCCTTGTGAATGCCCATCAGGTAGGAGATGCGCTCAAGGGTGTCGTTCGGCAGACGGATATTTGGCAGGTGTTTGTATTTGTAGAACGTGGTGTTGCCGACGCCGCCCAGCAATGTGCGTTGCTGCTCGGCGCTGCAGCCCCAACGCTCCATGAGGTTGAAGAAGAACTTCAGCGCGACGCGGCCAGCTTCGGGGGCGTCGAGTTGTTCGCTTGGAGTGAGGGCTGGAGGTGAAGTAGGCATCAGATCGTTACCAACTCGTTATGTGATACATCAAGATTAGTACACATATGAACCAAAAAAATAAATCGCTTCATATGCGGACTCCTATTGCCTATTTTTCGTTTGACTTGCCAATACGCCTGACAGAGAATCGGCCCCAAGAGCGCGAAACCGACTGCCTTCAGGTGGCAATAGTCGGCGTTAGGAACCCCGTTGATGACCTGAATATCAGCGCTCGGGTGAGACCTCTTCTCCCCTGCTTGAGGGAGCACAATATCAAGCACCTACTTCAGAAAAAGCAGCCTCTTCAGGCTGCTTTTTTTGTTTGGCGGTTTGGAAACGCTGATACACCAGTATTCCATGGCGATGCTTATTCAAGGCTTTCTTGTCGCAGTTCATGAAATTCCAGAGAGCGTGTCCATAGTCAGCGTGGATCACCACAAGCATCTGATATTTCGTGTCGTACGCACCGATGAACGCCAGTCGCATCGAACCGTCATCGTAGGAAATTTGCCAGATTTCCAAGGGATTCTGAATGGTATCCAATGCAAACTCGGTGAAGCGCTCTCGCGCATTGGGCCTTTTTTCGACGATATGTAGTAGGTATTCGCGTCTGACAGTGACCGCGACGTAAGGCTTTTGTATCACGGAGTAACTCTTGCCTTCCGACAACCCAAACCCCAACGCAACCTGCTCCCAAGCCAATTCCAAACTTGTCGCACCAGGAATTTCTCGAGCATTCGAATTCAATAACCTCACTTCGATATCGCGTATGTCCGGTAAGTCCAGGGCTATCCAATTGGTTTGATTGGGAGTAGCGCGCTTTCCTGGCAAATTCATTGGTACCCACCCAGTCGCGCCTTGGCTAGGCGGAAATATCCTTAACTGCAATGGATTCGGCCTTAACAAAATCCTCAAAGTAACAAGTCCATATTTCGCTGTTTTTGGCGGTGGGGTAAATCAGCCACATCCTCATTTGCAATCGGACGCTTCTGGTATCGGGAAGGATTGCTGCCGAGCGAAGGTGGGAAAAATCGCCACAGCTCTTAGATTCCAAACGAAAAAAAGTGCCCGGATCTTTCGATCCGGGCACTTTTTTTGACCCCCATCACC
>NZ_CACSJY010000069.1:0-28781 GCF_902706155.1 Pseudomonas sp. 18058 | reverse complement strand
GTGTGTCAGGTGATACATCTGTCGACTGACACTCCGCCTTCGCGAGCAAGCCCGCTCCCACAGGGGGGGGTGGTGATCTATTGATCGTTCCCGCGCAGAGCGTGGGAACGATCATGTAGGAGCTGCCGCAGGCTGCGATCTTTTGATCTTAATAATCGAAGAACACGGTCTCGGCATCAGTGCCCTGCAAAATCACATTCCACTGGTAAACACCCGATTCATCCTTCTTCGCCAGCAAGGTCGTGCGGCGTTCAGCCGGCACACATTCGAGCAACGGATCATCAACGTTGGCCGGCTCGCCTTCAAAGTAGATCCGCGTCAGCAAGTGCTTCACCAAGCCACGGGCAAACACCAACACCACCAAATGCGGCGCCTGGGTCGAGCCCTTCAGCCCTTCAACCGTGCCCGGTTTGATCGTGGTAAAGCGAAAGCGCCCTTCAGCATCCACCGGCACGCGGCCAAAGCCTTCGAAGTTCGGATCGAGCGCTTTGTCCTGCTCATCTTCCGGGTGGTCGTACTTGCCGGCAGCATTCGCCTGCCAGACTTCGAGCATGGCGTCGTTGACGACATCGCCGTTGCCATCCACCACTTGCCCGGTGATCGCCACGCGCTCGCCGAGGGTTTGTTCGACGGTGAGGTCTTCGCGGTTCAGCCAGGTCAGGCCGATGTGGTAATACGGCCCGACGGTGTGGGACGTGGTCGCAGTCAGCGTCATCTTATTTCTCCATCGGCGTGGCTTCACGCCCGCGCAGCACGATGTCCCAGCGATAACCGAGGGCGTAGGACGGAATGGTTTTTTCCAGATCGAAACTGGCGATCAGGCGTTCCTTGGCCGAAGTGTCCGACACGCAGTTGTAGATCGGGTCGTAGGCCAGCAGCGGGTCACCCGGGAAGTACATCTGCGTGACCAGGCGCGTAAGAATGCTCGGCCCGAACAGCGAAAAGTGAATGTGCGCCGGGCGCCAGGCGTTGTGGTGGTTGCCCCACGGATAGGCGCCAGGCTTGATGGTCTGGAACTGATACCAGCCGTCGGCGTCGGTCACGGTGCGGCCGGTGCCGGTGAAGTTCGGGTCGAGCGGCGCATCATGCACGTCGCGCTTGTGGTTATAGCGGCCAGCGGCGTTGGCCTGCCAGATTTCCACCAGAATCCCCGGCACCGGCAGACCGTTTTCGTCGAGCACGCGGCCGTGAATGATGATGCGCTCGCCCTGTGGTTCGCCTTCGTGCTGGGCGGTCAGGTCGTTATCGGTGTCGCTTACACGCTCGGCGCCGATAGTCGGGCCGGTGATTTCCGACAGCGAGTGCGGCAGAAACACCAATGGCTTCGACGGCGAGCGCAGGTTGGTGGATTGATACGTCGGGTGCAGGTACTCAGGCTGAGTGCCTTCCTGCGGACGACGGTAACCAGGCTTGTCAGACATGTCGCTTTCCTCTGTTCTTTTTCGTCACGGCTTGCGTCAGACGCGTTCGATGGCCAGGGCCAGACCTTGGCCGACACCGACGCACATGGTCGCCAGACCTTTCTTGCCACCGGTCTTTTCCAACTGATGCAGCGCGGTCAACACCAGACGCGCACCGCTCATGCCCAACGGGTGACCGAGGGCAATCGCACCGCCGTTCGGGTTGACCTGCGCGGCGTCATCCGCCAGACCCAATTCACGCAGCACCGCCAAGCCTTGGCTGGCAAACGCTTCGTTGAGTTCGATCACGTCGAAATCACTGACCGCTACGCCGAGGCGCTCGATCAATTTGCGCACCGCTGGCACCGGGCCGATGCCCATCACCCGAGGCGCCACGCCGGCGCTGGCCATGCCGAGCACTTTGGCGCGGGCGGTCAGGCCATGTTTTTTCACCGCTTCGGCAGAAGCCAGAATCAGCGCAGCGGCACCGTCGTTGACGCCGGAGGCATTGCCGGCGGTAACGGTTTTGTCCGGGCCATTGACCGGTTTCAATTTTGTCAGCGCTTCAATCGTGGTGTCGGCGCGCGGATGTTCATCCTGGCTGACCACGGTTTCACCCTTCTTGTGGGCAATCCGCACTTCGACGATTTCTTCAGCGAAAAATCCTGCAGCCTGCGCGGCGGCGGTGCGTTGCTGACTGCGCAGGGCGAAAGCGTCCTGATCGGCGCGCGAGACTTTATAGTCGTCGGCGACGTTGTCAGCGGTCTGCGGCATCGCGTCGACGCCGTATTGCGCCTTCATCAACGGGTTGATGAAACGCCAACCGATGGTGGTGTCTTCCAGTTTCATGTTGCGCGAGAACGCCGCGTCAGCCTTGCCCATCACGAACGGTGCGCGGGACATCGACTCGACGCCGCCGGCAATCGCCAGCTCCATCTCGCCGCTGGCGATGGCGCGGAATGCCGTGCCGATTGCATCCATGCCCGAAGCGCACAGACGATTGAGGGTCACGCCCGGCACAGTTTCCGGCAGGCCGGCCAACAGCAGCGCCATGCGCGCAACGTTGCGATTGTCTTCGCCGGCCTGGTTGGCGCAGCCGAGGAACACTTCGTCGATGGCGTTCCAGTCCACCGATGGATTGCGCTCCATCAGGGCCTTGATCGGCACGGCGGCCAGGTCATCGGCGCGCACGGCGGACAGTCCGCCGCCGAAACGGCCGATCGGCGTGCGAATCGCGTCGCAGATATAAACGTCACGCATCATGCTTCTCCCGGTGCCTGACCGTGGGCGGCGGCGGTGCGCGCTTCGAGATCGCGCAGCGCGGTCAGTTCGACGTCAGTCGGCTCCGCGGTGGTCTCAACGCTGTCGGCAAAACGAATCGCCCAACCGGTGGCCGCGACCACTTGCTCGCGGGTCACGCCCGGGTGCAGTGCGGTGACCACGAATTCGTGGGTGCCCTCTTCCGGCTCCATGATGCACAGGTCGGTGATGATCCCGACCGGCCCGGCGCCTGGCAGGCCCAGACGTTTGCGCGAATCGCCGCCCTCGCCGTGACCGACCGAGGTGATGAAATCGAGCTTGTCGACAAACGAACGCGCCGACTGTTTAAGGATGATCAATACGCTTTTTGCCGAACCGGCAATTTCCGGCGCGCCACCGGCACCCGGCAGGCGCACTTTCGGCGAGAAATAATCGCCGACCACGGTGGTGTTGATGTTGCCGAAACGGTCGACCTGCGCGGCGCCGAGAAAACCGACGTCGATGCGCCCGCCCTGCAACCAATAGCGAAAAATCTCACCGGTCGGGACGACGGTGTCAGCAGTTTCCGCCAGTTCGCCGTCACCGATGGACAGCGGCAGCACGCTCGGCTTGGCGCCAATCGGGCCCGATTCGTAGATCAGCACCACGTCCGGCGACGAAGTCAGACGCGCGAGGTTGGCGGCTTTCGACGGCAGGCCGATACCGACGAAGCACACCGAGCCGTTCTTCAAGCGACGGGCTGCGGCGACGGTCATCATTTCATTGGTGGTGTAAGTCATTACTTGGCCTCCGAAGCAGCGGCCAACTTGGCCTGGAACTCGCTGAAGTCAGCGCAGCCATGGATGTATTCGTTGATCCACGCGGTAAACGTCTCACGGTCGCGGGCGATCGGATCCCACGCCTGATAGAAACGATTATCGCGCTCGTTGTAACCGTGGGCGTAGGACGGATGTGCACCGCCGGGTACATGGCAGACTGCGCTCAAGGCCCAGGTCGGCAACACGCAGGAGTTCATTGGCGCGTTGAGGTTGTCGACGATTTCTTCGACGGTAACGATGCAGCGCTTGGCGGCCAGCGCGGCTTCTTTCTGCACGCCGAGAATGCCCCACAGCAGCACGTTGCCTTGGCGGTCGGCTTTCTGTGCGTGGATCACGGTCACGTCCGGGCGCACCGACGGTACGGCCGCCAACACTTCACCGGTGAACGGGCAAGTCACGGTTTTGATCAGCGGATTGACCTTCGGCAGGTCGGAACCGGCGTAGGCGCGCAGTACCGCGAACGGTAGGCCGGAAGCGCCGGCGACGTAGGCATTCGCCAGGTCGGCGTGGCTGTGCTCTTCGATCTCCAGCGGCTGTGGCCATTGCTTCTCGACCGCGTCGCGCAGACGGTGCAGCGAACCCACGCCAGGGTTGCCGCCCCAGGAGAAAATCAGTTTGCGTGCGCAACCGGCGCCGATCAGTTGGTCGTAGATCAGGTCAGGCGTCATCCGCACCAGCGTCAGATCTTTCTTGCCCTGACGAATGATTTCATGACCTGCGGCCGTAGGGATCAAGTGAGTGAAGCCTTCGAGTGCGACGGTGTCGCCGTCGTTGACGAATTGCTTCACCGCGTCGTGCAGCGAAAGGATCTCAGCCATGGAGCGGGCTCCTGTTTTTGTAATGAATCGCCAGTGATAAAAAGGGGCGAGGTTCAGCGCCGGAGTCACTGCAGATTAAGCCTGGGAAATGTGCCAAACAATCCGATAATCGACTGAGTGTTCGTTTATCGAACAGATTGTTGTTTACCTAACAATGATCGTTCCCACGCTCCGCGTGGGAATGCAGCCCGGGACGCTCCGCGTCCCAAAAGCGGACGCAGAGCGTCCAATGAGGCGTTCCCACGCGGAGCGTGGGAACGATCATGAAGCTCTACAGACCTGACCTCAGGTGGCATCCGCATGACTGACCATGCCCTTGATCACCACCGCCGCCGTCGCCACCGCCGCCGGAATCACCAACGCCGTCAACACCTGCTCAAAATTCCAGCCCAAGCCCAACAACGTCGCGCCCATCCACGCCCCGAGAATCGCGCCAAAGCGGCCAATCCCCAGCATCCACGACACGCCGGTCGCCCGCCCCTGCGTCGGATAAAACCGCGCCGCCAGCGACGGCATTGCCGATTGCGCGCCGTTCACGCACATCCCCGCCACTAAAACCAAAGTCGCCAACAACGTAATGTTGCCCAGGCTCTGCCCCACCGCGTAGGCAAACACCCCGGCCAGCAGGTAGAAAATGCCGATGACCTTGTGCGGATTGAAACGGTCCATCGCCCATCCCACAGCGACCGCGCTCAATACCCCGCCGAATTGGAACAGCGCACCGATGAACGCGGCTTGTTCCATGCTCGCGCCACTGTCACGCATCAGCGTCGGCAGCCAACTGGTCAACAGATAAACGATGACCAGGCCCATGAAGTAGGTCAGCCACAGCAGCAACGTGCCGGTGCTGTAGGTACCGGAGAAGATCACCGCGAACACATTGCGCGCCTTCACGGTTTTTTGTTCCGGCACGCTGAAACTGGAGGCTTGGGCGACGGTGACCGGATCGATCGGCGCCAGGGTTTTGCGCACTTTGTCGGTGCCACGGTTACGGACTACAAGGTAGCGCGCCGATTCCGGCAGCCAGAACAGCAGCACCACCGCGAGGATCAGCGGCAAAATCCCGCCGATCAGCAGCAGACTGTGCCAGCCGAACGCCGGGATCAGCTTGGCGGAAATAAACCCGCCACCGGCCATGCCGAGGTTGAAACCGCAAAACATGCTGGTCACCAGCAGCGACTTCTTGCGCTCCGGGGTGTACTCCGAGAGCAGCGTGGTGGCATTGGGCATCCCCGCGCCCAGACCGAGGCCGGTCAGGAAGCGCAGCACCAACAGTTGTTCCACGTTAGTGCTGTAAGCCGACGCCAGGCTGAAGGCACCGAACAGAATCACGGCGCCGACGAGTACGACTTTTCGCCCGAAGCGGTCAGCCAAAGGGCCGGAACCGAGTGCGCCGAAGACCATGCCGATCAACGCGGCGCTCATTACCGGGCCGAGGCTGGCGCGGTCGATGCCCCAGTCCTGCGACAACGCCGGGGCAATGAAGCCCATCGCGGCGGTGTCGAGGCCATCGAGGAAGACAATCAGGAAACACAGGATCACCACCCGCCATTGATAGCGCGAGATCGGTTGGGCGTTGATGAAGGTCTGCACGTCGAGGCACTGACCCACAGCGGACTGAGGCTGGTTCATTATTTTTATCCACGCAAAAAACGCAGTCGAACGGCGGCCGGCCAGAGAGCGGCACAGCTACAAGAATAGAAGGTTGCAATCAGGCGTTGCGGTGAACCCGGCAACAGCGGTTGGAGCGGAGACAGTCGGGGAGCGTGCGCATGGTGAGTTGCCTCTTGTCATTATTATGGGAGTCGACAGTCCGGCGGGCTCATTCACAACAGCGCCGGATGACGCTGCCGCGACATTAATGATCCGGGGGTTTTAGCGTCAATTCGATAAACGCAACACTGTGCGTTTATCGAACAGCTTCATCAGGCAAACAACTGCGCGCTAAGGTCGCGGCTGGCGCTGAGCAGGCCCGGCAGAAAGCGCTGCTCCAACTCGGTGCGGCTGACGCGACCGGCGTGGGTACTGACGTTGAGCGCCGCCACCACTTGGCCCGAAGCGTCGTAGACCGGTACGGCAATCGAGCGCAGGCCTTGTTCCAATTCCTGATCGACGATGCACCAACCTTGCTGCCGCACTTCCTGCAAACATTCGAGCAACGCGTCGGGGGTGTGGATCGTGCGGCTGGTTTTCGCCACCAGTTCGGCGTGGTCGAGGTATTCGCGCAAGGACGTGTCGTCCAGCGCTGCCAGCAGAATCCGGCCCATCGATGTGCAATAAGCCGGCAGACGCCCGCCCACCGACAGGTCGACCGAGATCAGCCGCTGCGTGGTCGCCGACCGCGCGATGTAAAGAATGTCGTCGCCCTCAAGTGTGGCCATGTTGCAGGCTTCGTGCAGTTGCTCGCTCATGCGATCGAGGTACGGCTGCGCGGACACAGCCAGCGGCGTCGACGACAGATAAGCGTGGCCGAGGGTCAGCACTTTCGGCAGCAGAGAATAGGTGCGTCCGTCGGTGGTGGCGTAGCCGAGTTTGATCAACGTATGTAGGCAACGGCGCACCGCGGCGCGGGGAATTTCCGTGCGGTGGCTGATCTGCGCGATGGTCAGATGACGTTTGCGCTCCTGAAACGCCTGCACCACCGCCAGGCCACGGGCCAGCGACGTCATGAAATCCGGATCACCGGTCAGCGCCTGAATGCGCTTGGCTGGGGAGGCGACGATCGGCGGCGCCACGGAAGTGAAGGAGTTGCGCATTTGATCGTTCATTTATTGTCCTTTTTACCCGACACGGATCAATGGCTATACAAACGGCTCGCGGGCAGATGCACAAGCGGCGGGCCATCAACATTGGGCGATTATCGAACCGTCGACCGATAATCGCAATCGCCCTCCTCTGCTGTGGCTTGCTATTTGAGACGCCTGTGCAACTTTGCCGGGGAACTCAATCAAGATTTAGTTGATCGACTAAATGGCGCCAAAAACAGATCGCGGCGAAGTAACCGTTTGCTTGCACTTCAACTACCCGAGAAAGTTGCGATTAACAAAACAATCACACATCCCGAACCGTTTTTAACTTGGCAACGATAGTCAATCCTGAATCGACCGCTATAATGCACCTCAGTGGCCCCCGTTATTCATCGAGGTGGTCACCGGCTGAGGCGATGCCAATCGCCGCCAGCCCAGGCAAGCGTCTGACGCTCATGATTGATGTAACGCCAGCGCTCGCTGAAACAGGAACTGATGCTGCGTCCGTTTTAATCTGGTGTCGTAGCCGCCTGTAACATGGAAGTCTTGATCGCCCTGCCGAAGACATCAATGCCTGTTCTGGCGTTGAGTTCTCGACGGGCCCGCTCAATCGACTCGTTGCAGTGCGATTCACCAGACACTTATCTCAACTCATACAGGTAGCACTGTGACGAAAGACGAACTGCGCGCGGAACTTGAGCGCCAGGAACAACGTTACAAGGATGTTTACGGCGGGGAAGTCACCACCTACGCCGCTCAACCAGAACCGGAACGCAAGGCATGGCGCAAGCGCCCTACCGTTCAGGATCAGGTCTTCAAGCAAGAAATCGAAAAGATCGAAAAGGAACTCAAAGCCGAAGAGCCATGAGCCACGGTTTTTGAAGGCCTTGAGCATCCGTGTACGCACCGGTTACCCACGCGGCGCCGAGACGATGCCTTGCGCGCCCGCTACCCGCGGGCAGCGGCTGATTCTGCGTCGAACCGGCTAAAGGACAGCTTCGGAAAGTTTCACAGATATTTCAGACAAGCGTTTGAGCCCTCCAAACGCGGGTAAAACGCTTGTTCCAAAAAGCCTTTTTATAGATAAATCAAAGGCTTGAAAAACCCTGCACGCCGCTTGGTTTTCATGTGCTGCAACAAATTAAATCGAAGAAGTGCGTTACCGATGAGCACTGAGGGCATCGATTTCCAGTCTTTTCTGGCATAATCGCGCCCCCTTACGACCGGGTCAGAAAACCTTCATGATCGATTTATTCAGCGGACTGGATGCTTGGGTGCTTGTGAGCCTCTTGCTCGCCCTGACGTTTGTCCTCGCCTTCGAGTTCATCAATGGATTTCATGACACCGCTAACGCGGTAGCCACTGTTATCTACACCAAAGCCATGCCGCCGCACCTGGCGGTGTTCTTTTCCGGTGTGTTCAATTTCCTCGGCGTGCTGCTGGGTGGCGTTGGCGTGGCGTATGCCATTGTCCACCTGCTGCCGGTTGAGCTGCTGATCAATGTGAACACCGGCCATGGCCTTGCGATGGTTTTCTCGTTGCTCGCAGCGGCAATCGCCTGGAACCTCGGCACCTGGTACTTCGGTATCCCGGCGTCCAGTTCCCACACCCTGATCGGCTCGATCCTCGGTGTCGGCCTGGCCAACGCGTTGATCAACGACATTCCGTTGGCCGACGGCGTTAACTGGCAGAAAGCGATCGACATCGGCGCTTCGCTGGTGTTCTCGCCGATGGCTGGCTTCCTGATTGCAGCGCTGATCCTGATCGGCCTGAAATGGTGGCGCCCGCTGTCGAAGATGCACAAGACGCCTGAACAGCGCCGCAAACTCGACGACAAAAAGCATCCGCCGTTCTGGAACCGTCTGGTTCTGGTGATCTCGGCCATGGCCGTGAGCTTCGTGCACGGTTCCAACGATGGCCAGAAAGGCATCGGCCTGATCATGCTGGTGTTGATCGGTATCGTGCCGGCGCAGTTCGTTCTCGACCTGAACAGCACCACTTACCAGATCGAACGCACCCGCGACGCTACTCTGCACCTGAGCCAATTCTACCAGCGCAACGCCGATTCGCTGGGTGAATTCCTCGCACTGGGCAAGAGCGTAGACGGCGACCTGCCGGAGAAATTCCGCTGCAACCCGCAGCAGACCGAACCGACCATCAGCGCCCTGTTGCACACGCTTAAAGGTGTAGCGGACTACCATTCGTTGTCGTCGGATAGCCGCATCGAAGTGCGTCGTTACTTGCTGTGCCTGGACGATACCGCGAAAAAAGTCAGCAAGTTGCCGGTTCTGGATGCCCGTGAAAAGGCTGACCTCGACAAGTTGCGTAAAGACCTGACCACGACCACTGAATACGCACCGTTCTGGGTGATTCTGGCGGTTGCACTGGCGCTGGGTCTGGGCACCATGGTTGGCTGGAAACGTGTGGTTCTGACCATTGGCGAGAAGATCGGCAAGCAGGGCATGACCTATTCGCAGGGTATGTCGGCGCAGATCACTACGGCGAGTTTGATTGGTTTGGCCAATATCTTCAGTTTGCCGGTGTCGACGACTCATGTGTTGTCTTCGGGTGTGGCGGGTACCATGGTCGCGAATAAGAGCGGCCTGCAAGGTGGGACTGTTCGCACTATTCTGTTGGCTTGGGTGTTGACCTTGCCGGCTACCGTGGCGTTGTCGGCTGGGTTGTTCTGGTTGGCTTCGAAGGCTTTGGGTAGTTGATAGATAGCGATATGTGAAGAAGGCGCGATTCGAGAGGATCGCGCCTTTTTTGGTTTTGGATTGGGGGCATATCCGTTTTTTTTGGCGTTGCGGCTGGCGGTTTCGCTCTTACAGCGAGTCACCTTTTCCAAACGCCGAAAAGGTAACCGAAAAGGCTTTGCCCCGGCGTACGGCACTTCGCTGAGGCTCAGTGTTCCCTCGCTACGGTGCCCATCAGGGGGCATCGCCTACGGTTTGCTTCGCTGCACCTCCTCTCGATGTGTGCGGCTACGCCGCACGGCGCTACGCGCCTGATCCCCGGATGGACACCTACGCTCGGCCTGCCGAAGGGGCTTGAGATCAAAAGCCACGTCAAAAGCCAGATCAAGATCAAGAGCCCCTCACCCTAGCCCTCTCCCGGAGGGAGAGGGGACTGATCGGGGTGTTTGGGGGAGGTACGCCGGCTTGGGATGCCGAGTCGAATGCATATTTTGAAAAGCCCACCATCGGCTCCCTCTCCCTCGGGAGAGGGCTGGGGTGAGGGGCGAATCCAACGCAAATCAAAAAGCCGTGCGCCCCCCGCTCTTCACCACTCAATAGGCCGAGTGTCAGCTCGCCTGCTTTTGATCTTAGAGCCCGTCGGCAGGCTGAGTGGAGGGATTGATGCGGGGGTGGGAGCGCAGCGACCGTTTGGCGCAGCCAAACACAGCGAGAGGAGGTGCAGCGAAGCAAACCGTAGGCGCTGCCCCCCGGATCAATCCCGGAGCGAAGGAACCCCAAGCCCCGGCGAGCGGGCCGAACGTCAGGGTAAAGCGTTTTGGTTACTTTTGGGCGTCTGCAAAAGTGACTCGCCGTAAGGGCGAAACCCTAAGCAGCCGTTACCGCAGCAACGGATATTCACAAAACACACCCCCAGCCTGGTCGGCCCGAAGGCCGCCAAGGCCGCCAAGGCAAAAAAAAGGGGCAACCGAAGTCGCCCCAAAATGCCTTGCGTGCCCATCAATCCAGAAGAATCACTTCTTACGCTTATGCGCATCCTTCCAGATAAAAAATCCAAACCCTGCAAAAAACAGAACCATCAGCCCTACAGTCAGAACCCCGGCAAACACCACGTTATCGAAAAACATGACTGGCCTCCTGGCCCCTGCTTTGCTGCGATGGGACTAAATTACCAAACACACAGGCGCACAAATTGACCGGGATCAATAACCACAACGAAGGGAGAGAAAGGAGGGGAAATAACTGACCTGCATCAACAGATGCAGGGGGAGATCAACGCTTTTTCGGCTTGTTCTTCGACTTTTTCTTCGGCTTGCCCAACGGCATCGCCTGCTCAAACGCCTGACGCACTTCGTTCAGCCGCTTCTCTTTAATGTCATGCACCCGCTTGGCGCGTTCAGTGCTGAGGTCGATCAGTTTGTCGTCTTGGCTCATGGCGTTCAGAACATCGCT
This sequence comes from Pseudomonas sp. 18058, assembly GCF_902706155.1. Taxonomy (NCBI): domain Bacteria; kingdom Pseudomonadati; phylum Pseudomonadota; class Gammaproteobacteria; order Pseudomonadales; family Pseudomonadaceae; genus Pseudomonas; species Pseudomonas sp. 18058. Next base: position 17,590 of record NZ_CACSJY010000069.1, on the reverse strand, counting down.
TCAAAGAATCACAACTGCCACATCACCGGCAGGACTGCGCCAATAATGCCGCCTGCCGTCAGCGCTGACCAGCCACCCACCCAAACACGATCAAACCAATCATCGAGCCAGAGCCGCTCAAATCTCGATATCGACCCACAAGCCCTGACGCGGTTGATCTTCAATCAGCGGCACCACCGGCACGGTATTGTCGGCGTTGAGCACCGTACCCGGCACGGCCAGATGTTCATCCGGGTCTTCGTCGGCCTCGCGCCGGCGTCGATCACGCTCCTGCTGACGGCGCTGTTCTTCGCGCGCCAGCAGTCGATCCTCTTCCGGATCACGTTTTTGCAGATCGATCGTACTTTCGTTGGAGCTTTCCTGCACCGGCACCACCGGAGGAATATCCGGCCGCTGGCGGATCGGATCCTGCTGCGAAGTGATCGGCACAGCGCTCAGGGGGAGCATCGGTGGCAACATATAGGGGTTCTCCTGTCAGCAGGCTATCGGCTAAGACAAACACGCCTTGAGCCACCCGTCGCAATTCTGTGACCTGCTTAACACTTACAGGTGCCCTGCAAGAGGAGAAAACAGACGCATGACGCCTTTTGTTTCAGCTTGCAGCTCGCAGCTAAAAGCTCGCCACTGCTGCTAATCCTTTGGCCCTGAAGCCCTCATTCCGTTAAGATAGCCCGCTTTTTCAAGGTGGGAGTCAGGCAGCATGGCGCAGCAGTATCAACCGGGGCAACGCTGGATCAGTGACAGCGAAGCCGAGCTGGGTTTAGGCACCGTTCTGGCACAGGACGGCCGCTTGTTGACCGTGCTCTACCCGGCCACTGGCGAAACCCGCCAGTACGCGCTACGGAATGCGCCCCTCACCCGGGTGCGATTCTCGCCGGGTGACACCATTACCCACTTCGAAGGCTGGAAGATGACCGTGCAGCAAGTCGACGATGTCGACGGCCTGATGGTTTATCACGGCCTCAACGGGCAGAACGAAGCCGTTACCCTGCCGGAAACCCAGCTGTCGAACTTCATTCAGTTCCGTCTGGCCAGCGACCGTCTGTTCGCCGGGCAGATTGACCCGCTGTCGTGGTTCTCGCTGCGTTACAACACCCTCGAACACACTAGCCGCCAGCTGCAATCTTCGCTCTGGGGCCTGGGTGGCGTGCGTGCGCAACCGATCGCGCACCAATTGCACATCGCCCGTGAAGTCGCCGACCGAATTGCGCCGCGCGTTTTGCTGGCGGACGAAGTGGGTCTGGGTAAAACCATTGAAGCCGGTCTGGTGATCCATCGCCAACTGCTCTCGGGTCGCGCCAACCGCGTGCTGATCCTCGTCCCGGAAAACCTCCAGCACCAGTGGCTGGTGGAGATGCGCCGCCGCTTCAACCTGCAGGTCGCGCTGTTCGACGAAGAACGCTTTATCGAAAGCGATGCCACCAACCCGTTCGAAGACACCCAACTGGCGCTGGTTGCGCTGGAATGGCTGGTCGAGGATGAGAAGGCGCAGGACGCTCTGTTCGCCGCCGGTTGGGATTTGCTGGTGGTCGACGAAGCGCACCACTTGGTCTGGCACGAAGAAAAGGCCAGCGCCGAATACTCGCTGGTCGAGCAACTCGCCGAAGTCATTCCGGGCGTGCTGCTGCTCACCGCGACTCCGGAACAACTTGGTCAGGACAGCCACTTCGCCCGTCTGCGCCTGCTCGATCCAAACCGTTTCCACGACCTGGCCGCGTTCCGTGCCGAGAGCGACAACTATCGCCCGGTGGCTGAAGCCGTTCAGGAACTGCTCGACAAGGGCCGTCTCTCGGCCAAAGCGCACAAAACCATTCAGGGTTTCCTCGGCAACGAAGGCGAAGCCCTGCTGACCGCGGTCAACGATGGCGACACCGAAGCCAGTGCCCGCCTCGTACGTGAACTGCTTGACCGCCACGGCACCGGCCGCGTGCTGTTCCGAAACACCCGCGCCGCCGTGCAGGGTTTCCCGGAGCGCAAACTGCACCCGTACCCGCTGCCGTGCCCGGACGAATACCTCGAACTGCCGTTGGGCGATCACGCCGAGCTGTACCCGGAAGTCAGCTTCCAGGCGCAGCCGGACGCCAGCGAAGAAGAGCGCTGGTGGAAATTCGACCCGCGCGTCGAATGGCTGATCGATCAGCTGAAAATGCTCAAGCGCACCAAAGTGCTGGTGATCTGCGCCCACGCCGAAACCGCGATGGATCTGGAAGACGCCCTGCGCGTGCGTTCCGGCATCCCGGCCACGGTGTTCCATGAAGGCATGAACATCCTTGAGCGTGACCGCGCCGCTGCTTACTTCGCCGACGAAGAATTCGGTGCGCAAGTGCTGATCTGCTCGGAAATCGGCAGTGAAGGTCGCAACTTCCAGTTCGCACACCACCTGGTGCTGTTCGATCTGCCGTCGCACCCGGATTTGCTTGAGCAGCGTATCGGTCGTCTCGACCGGATCGGCCAGAAGCACATCATCGAACTGCACGTGCCGTACCTGGAAACCAGCCCGCAAGAGCGCCTGTTCCAGTGGTACCACGAAGCGCTGAACGCGTTCCTCAACACCTGCCCGACCGGCAACGCCTTGCAGCATCAGTTCGGCCCGCGCCTGCTGCCGTTGCTCGAAGAAGCCGACGACAGCGAGTGGCAAGCGCTGATCGACGAAGCACGCACTGAACGCGAGCGTCTCGAAGCCGAGCTGCACACCGGCCGCGATCGTCTGCTGGAGCTCAACTCCGGCGGCGCTGGCGAAGGTGAAGCACTGGTCGAGGACATCCTTGAGCAAGACGATCAGTTCGCCCTGCCGATCTACATGGAAACCCTGTTCGACGCGTTCGGCATCGACAGCGAAGACCATTCGGAAAACGCGCTGATCCTCAAGCCGAGCGAGAAGATGCTCGACGCCAGCTTCCCGCTCGGCGACGACGAAGGCGTGACCATCACCTACGACCGTAACCAGGCGCTGTCGCGCGAAGACATGCAGTTCATCACCTGGGAACACCCGATGGTGCAGGGCGGCATGGATCTGGTGCTGTCCGGTTCGATGGGCAACACCGCCGTCGCGCTGATCAAAAACAAGGCGCTGAAGCCGGGCACCGTGTTGCTGGAATTGCTCTACGTCAGCGAAGTGGTGGCCCCGCGCGCGCTGCAACTGGGCCGTTACCTGCCGCCGGCCGCGCTGCGCTGCCTGCTCGATGCCAATGGCAACGACTTGTCGGCTCGCGTCTCGTTTGAAACCCTGAACGATCAGCTGGAAAGCGTGCCGCGCGCCAGCGCCAACAAGTTCATCCAGGCTCAGCGCGATCAGCTGACGCCACGGATCAACGCCGGTGAAGACAAGATCACCCCGCGTCACGCCGAGCGCGTGGCCGAGGCCCGTCGCCGTCTGGCGGCCGACACCGACGAAGAACTGGCGCGCCTGACCGCGTTGCAAGCGGTCAACCCGACCGTACGTGACAGCGAACTGGTGGCATTGCGTGAACAGCGCGAGCAAGGTCTGGCGATGCTGGACAAAGCGGCGTTGCGCCTGGAAGCGATTCGGGTGTTGGTGGCGGGTTAAACCGCCCTGCTCCCCTGCTGAAACAACGAGGCCCGCAGAGATGCGGGCCGATCGTTCCCACGTTCCGCGTGGGAATGCCTCAAGGGACGCTCCGCGTTCCAGCTCTGGAAAGGGACGCAGAGCGTCCCGTGCTGCATTCCCACGCAGAGCGTGGGAACAATCATGTAGGAGCTGCCGAAGGCTGCGATCTTTTGATCTTAAGCCGTCGCCACTCCAACCTCCGGCTCAACCACCGCAACCAAACCTTCCTTCATCCGCTGCGCATCGCGCACAAAACACCGCGCCGCGAGAAACAGAAACACCATCGTCAGAAACAGCGCCACCGGAATCAAATACATCGCGTCATGCAGCCCGACTGCCTTGAACGCCTCGGTCATCTGCTCAGCCCCCGCCGCCAGCATCGCCGTGTGCGCAAAGTGATCGGACAACCCACCGACCACCACCGGCCCCAAGCCACCGCCCAGCAGATACAACCCGGCAAAGAACAACGCCATCGCCGTCGCTCGCAGACGCGGTTCGACCACGTCTTGAATCGCCGTGTAAACGCAGGTGTAGAAGTTGTAGGCAAACAGCCAGCCGACACTGAATACCGCGACAAACACACCAATCTCGATGCGCCCGGAATGCAGGGCCCACGCCGTGCACAGGGTCGAAATAATCAGACTGAACGCCGCGAACAGCAGCCGCCCATTGGCCACGCGCTGGTGAATCTTGTCCGCAATCCAGCCGCCCAGCGTCAAACCGATCAGTCCGGTCACGCCGACGATCACGCCAGTCGCCACGGCCGCTTCCTGCAGCGGCATGAGGAAATAGCGCTGCAGCATCGGCACCAGAAACGAGTTGCAGGCATAGGTCGCGAAGTTGAAGCACAACCCCGCCATCACCAGCCAGAGAAAGGTCGGCACGGCCAGAATCCGCCGGATCGGCTTGTCGACGCGTTCCTGCGAAACCTGCACGGTTTCCGCCGCGCCGCGCTTTGGCTCTTTAATGAAGAACATGAAGATCGCCAGGATCAGACCCGGCACCGCCGCGATAAAAAACGGCGCGCGCCAGCTGTCGAATGCCTTGACCATCGCGCCGATGGTGAAGAACGCCAGCAACAAGCCCAGCGGCAGACCGAGCATGAAAATGCCCATCGCCCGCGCCCGACGGTGCGCCGGGAACAGGTCGCCGATCAACGAATTGGCGGCCGGCGCATAACTGGCCTCACCGATGCCGATGCCCATGCGCACGATCAAAAAACTCCAGAAGCTGCCGACCAGCCCGTTGACTGCGGTCAGCGCGCTCCACGTCGCCAGGCCCCAGCCCATCAGTTTGCGCCGTGAGCCGGTGTCGGCCATGCGCCCCAACGGCAGGCCGGCAATCGCGTAAACAAGGGTGAAAGCGGTACCGACGATGCCCAGTTGAAAGTCGCTGAGATGCCATTCCATGCGGATTGGCTCGATGATGATCGCCGGAATGGTGCGGTCGAAGAAGTTAAACAGGTTGGCAAGGAACAGCAGGAACAGAATGCGCCAGGCATTCGCCGCTTGGGTCGAGTTCTGCATGGGTCCGTCTCTTTATTGTTATAGGGCTTCACTGCCAACGCATCCGAGCCCGGAACCTGCAATCTAGTCAGCCTGAACGGGGCTGTCTGTGATCATTCGTCTGCCTGATATCGGGCCATGGCACTGTAACGAAACGTAAGCCCTTGATAACGCTTGAATCCCCCGAAAACCGGGGCTTTTGCGGCAAAACCTTGCCACAAAAAAATAGTTTCACGCCCCCCTTCCCAACGCCGTGGCGAAGCCTAGAATAGCCGCCGGATCCGTCCGGATCTCCCGATCAATCCCTTTGATACCCCCGTCCATGTCCGAAGTCAGTCCGTGTCTGAATTGCGGTGCCTGTTGTTCCCATTTCCGTGTGTCTTTTTTCTGGGGTGAGTGCGCTTCCTCCGGCGGCACCGTGCCCGATGAACTGGTCACGCAGATCAGCCCGAGCCGGGTGGCGATGAACGGCACCGACTGCAAATCGCCACGCTGCACGGCGCTGGAAGGCGAAGTCGGTAGCGAAGTGAAGTGCTCGATTTATGAATTGCGCTCCAGCCCCTGCCGCGAGTTCGAATCGTCGTGGGAAAACGGCGAGCAAAACGTCGATTGCGACAAGGCCCGCGCACGTTTTGGCCTGCCGCCGCTGCAACCGGACTGGGCACAAATCCCTTTCGAACAGATTGCCTAAGCCTTTAGCGCCAATCGCTATGACGCTAATGCCGAAATCATTAGCGCCAATGTGCCACTACCACTTGCTCTGCGAAAACCGCCTCTATACTCCAGTCATTCGCCTGCGCTAGCCGCGCAGTAAGGACGACTCAGAGACGGGGCATGCTATGGAGTGGCTTGGTTTGCAGTTTGTTACCGAGCTGCCGGAGAGCGGGCAGGTCATTCTTAATTGCAGCCATAACCCGCTGCTGGTGCTGGTGGCCTATCTGGTCGCGTGCGCCGCCAGTTTTGCCACCCTCGACATGGCCGAACGCGTCGGTCACGCGGAAGACCCGCGCTCACAGCGACTATGGCGCTGGATCGGCGCGACCTGCCTGGCCGGCGGCATCTGGGCCATGCACTTCATCGGCATGCTTGCGTTTCAGGCACCGATCGACATCCAGTACGACCTGCCCATCACCCTGTTTTCCCTGCTGATCGCCCTGCTCGCCTCGTGGCTGGCCATGCACACCCTGAGCGAATCCCAGCCCAGTCTGGTGCTCTACCTGAAAACCGCGCTCGTCATCGGTCTGGGTATTGCCGGCATGCATTACGTCGGCATGGCGGCGATGCAATCGGCCGCCACCGCGTACTACGATCCTGGACTGTTCACCCTGTCAGTGGTGATCGCCATCGGCGCCAGTTTCGCCGCTCTGTGGGTGGCAGGCTATCTGCGCGAAGGCAGCGGTTTACTTCATCAGGCACTCAAATACAGCGCCGCACTGATCCTCGGCGCCGGCATTTTCAGCATGCATTTCACCGGGATGGCCGCCCTCAAGCTGATTTTGCCCGAGGCCAGCACGCCGACACTGACCGCCGAAACCAGCCACCTGCAATTGGGCCTGACCGTGGCCTTGATCACCTTGCTGATTCTCGGCAGTGCAATCAGCGCCGCACTCGCCGATAAAAAACTGCAACACAAGGAACACGACCTGCGCCGGGTCAACGCCCTGCTCAGCCAGCTCGACCAGGCGCGCATGTCGCTGCAGCAAGTGGCCAATTACGACGCACTGACCAACCTGATCAACCGTCGTGGCTTCAACCAGATCTTCGCCGAGAAGCTCAATCAGAAAGCCATCGAGGGCGGCATGCTCGCGGTGATGTTTCTCGACATCGACCACTTCAAACGCATCAACGACAGCCTCGGTCATGACGCCGGCGACGCGCTGTTGAAAGTCATCGCTGACCACATCAAAGGCTCGGTGCGCAGCCATGAAGACATAGTCGCGCGGTTCGGTGGCGACGAGTTCTGCATCCTCATCGGCCTGCATGACCGCGAAGAAGCGCGCAGCATGGCCCAGCGCATCATGCAAAAAATGAAGGAGCCGATTGAGCTGGCCGGGCGGCGCATGGTGATGACCACCAGCATCGGCATCAGTCTGTTTCCGGATGACGGCACCACCTGCGAAGAACTGCTCAAGCACGCCGATCTGGCGCTGTATCAATCCAAAGGTGCCGGGCGCAACGGCCTGCACTTTTTCAATTCCAACCTGAAAAACCGCGCGACCATGGAGTTGCAGCTCGAAGAAGAACTGCGTCATGCCTTGCGCGAAGAAAACGGTTTGATGCTGTATTACCAGCCGATCTTCGAACTGAAAACCGGCAAAGTCACCAAGCTTGAAGCGCTGATCCGCTGGCAGCATCCGGTCAACGGCCTGCTGACGCCGGATCGCTTCATCAGCATCGCCGAAAACAATGGCCTGATCGCCGAACTGGACAACTGGGTACTGCGCCGCGCCTGTAAGGATTTGGGCGAACTGTCGCGCCACGGCTGCGACGAATTGAAAATCGCCTGGAACTGCTCGCCGCTGAACCTTGGCCGCGAAGAACTGGCTGACGAAATCGAAAACGCCTTACGCACTGCCGGTGTCGCGCCGGAACGGCTGGAGCTGGAAGTCACCGAGAATGCGCTGATGGGCAATATCGCCAACACCCTGGTGCTGCTGCGGCAGATCCGCGCCCTCGGTGTGTCGCTGTCGATCGATGACTTCGGCACCGGTTATTCGTCGCTGGCCTACCTCAAGCGTCTGCCACTGAATACGCTGAAAATCGATCGCTCGTTCATCATCGACATTCCCAATGCCACGGCGGACATGGAGATCGTCCAGGCGATCATCGTCATGGCGCACACCCTGCATTTGCAGGTGGTTACCGAAGGCGTCGAAACCCTGGAGCAGTACGAATTTCTCGAACGCTCGGGCTGCGATTTCATTCAGGGTTACCTGCTCAGCCGCCCGGTGCCGCTCGACGAATTACGCCCGGTGCTGGAAGAAATCAATCAGCGCAAACAGTCCCATGCGGTCAATCCGTTGATTCTGGCGCGCGGTACATTTGCACCAGCGTTGCTGGATCCTTCGCCAAAAAGCCCTGCGCCCCATGCAGGCGCATCAATTGTGCGGCCAATCCGCTGATCGGCGTGGCCGAGCCCTGTTCGCGAGAAAACTTCACCGCGGTGTCGAGATCCTTGAGCAGCGTGCGAACGTGCCATTTGATCGGCTCGAAACGGCTTTCGGCCATTTGCGGGGCGAGGATCTGCAACGGTTTCGAATCGGCAAAACCGCCGGCCAATGCCTCGGCGATCAGGCTGGCATCGACCCCGGCTTTTTCCGCCAGCGCCACCACTTCAGCAATTACCAATGCATTACAAGCGACGATCATCTGATTGCAGGCCTTGGTCACCTGACCGGCGCCCACGCCGCCCATGTGCGTGACGCGCTGACCGAGGTTTAGTAGCACCGGGCGCACTCGCTGAAGATCCACTGCCTCACCACCGACCATGATTGCCAAGCTGCCTGCCTCGGCGCCGACCACGCCTCCTGACACTGGTGAGTCCAGCCAGGACATGCCGGTTTTCTGCGCCAATTCAGCAGCCATCTCGCGCGTGGCGGTCGGTTCCAGGCTGGAAAAATCCACCAGCAACTGACCGCTCTTGCCACCCTCAGCGATACCGCCCGCGCCGAACACCACCTCGCGCACCACCGCCGTATCAGCCAGGCACAGCATCACCACGTCGGCGTGTGCGCACAGTTCAGCAGGACTCGCCACTTGCCGGGCGCCGGCCTCAACCAGTGGCGCGCATTTGTCCGGGTTGCGGTTCCACACGCTCAGCGGGTAACCGGCGGCCAGCAAGCGGCGGCACATCGGCAAGCCCATCAGACCGATTCCGGCGAACCCCAACGAAGGTAGCGTTGACATCATTTAGCCTCCTTTTGATTAAAGATCGCCGAATAATGGCCGATTCATCAGCGATCAGGAAAGGATTCCCCCGAGCGACCGTCAGGCCAAGTCCCTGACGCCCGGGCCAAATTCGCGCAAACAAGACGCGAGCTCTTATTCCGTGAGGTTCGCTGACATTGGTCTGCGAACCAACCCAGTACCAGGTAAATGGCGCCCAATGACTTCTAAAAACAATACCGCCACCGCGGTCTCCGATCTGAATCCGAGCGCCGCCGCCAACAGCCCGTCATCGCCCAAACCGCTGGTTCCCTCGCGTCCGCTGTCGACCCAGCAATACCTGTACTTCACCGAAACCAATACCGACCGCATCCTCGACAACCTCGACGGTCTGCGTGACATGGTGTTCCCGCGCCCGCCGCACCTGGAAGGCGATAACGAACAGCACAACGATCAGGAATTTCCGTCGGTGTGCCTGATCGGCCTCGGTCGCTGCGGCTCCAACATCGCCCTCGACGTGGCGGAGTTGGTGTACAACGCGCGCAAGTTTTACCTCAACGAATTCAACAACGAAGATCGCCCGTCGAATGACCGACGCGCCGCCGACAAGGGCTACAGCCCGGCGCAGTGGATCAAAAACAACCTGCGCATCGGCAACAGCAAGGCGAGCAAACCGGTGTTTCTGGTCGAGCCGCTGGTGATGCTCGGCGACCTCGACAAGGACATCGCCGGGCGCATTCGTTTCTCGCGCAAGGGCGAAAAAAGCGGTTTCCTGCGCGACTACAGCAAAATGAAGATCATGGACTTGTCCGAAGTCCACGCCGGTGGCGCCGGTAACGCGCCGATCCTCGGCCAATACCTGGCGAAGATCATCCTCAACAAGGACACCCAGCGTTTCTCCAGCCCTGACTGGAAAATGATCCACTCGTACCTGATCGACAGCTGCGGCATCAAGGCCAACCAGTCGCGCCTGTATTTCTCGATCTTCAGTGCCGGCGGCGGTACCGGTTCCGGCATGGCTTCGGAGTTCGGTCTGGCCCAGCAGCACTCGTACATGAACAAGACGTTCGACACCAAGCCGATGGACGAGCACGACGGCAAGAGCGGTCATTCGTTCGTGTTCGAACCGATCTTCACCAGCGGCATCTGCGTGCTGCCGAACATTTCCGATCACCGCAGCGAAATGTCCGAGGCGCTGCACATCAACGCCGGACGCCTGCTGTGCAAATACCTTTCGGAAGAATGGGATTTCTCCTACAACTTCGCCAACGAAGACAGCAGCGAAGCCAGCGTCATGGGCCGTATCCGCCCATGGAACGCGATGATGCTGATCTCCAACGACATCATGCGTTACGCCGAAGAGAGCGATGACGGCAACATCCAGAACATTGATGTCAATGCGATGGAAAAGCACGCCAACCAATACATCTCGCAGCAAATCTTCAACATTCTGACGGCGCAGGCGGTGACGACTGACTACGATCAGAACTATTTCCGCCGCGCCGGCATCGACATCGGTGAGACCATTCGCCTGGATGCCAACGACCTGTTCATGAGTCTGGCCGGCCCAGTGGCGATTGCCTACGCCGAATCGGTGGTGCCGGAAACTCCGCCGCCGAGCAGCGACAAATTCAAGGTGTTCGACAAAGAGCCGCAGCGCCTGAACATCGACGATCTGTTCTTCCGCTCGATCGACCTGCCGCACTTCAACAAGGTCACGCAAGCGATCGAAGGCATCAGCCTGCTGCCGATTGAATCCAAGCGTTATCGCGCTTCGCTGGAGCAGTACAAGAATTCCGGCTACGACGCCGCCGCGTTGCACGACCTGCACTTCTTCAAGAACTGCTCGTCGGTGGTCTCGATCGTTTCGCTGCCCAAGGATTACAAGCTGTCGTACATGGATCTGAACCGGTTGAAGACTCACCTCAACAGCCTGTTCCCCAACACCACGCTCAAGCGTTATGCGCTGGTGATCGGCGCCTCGGCCAACCTGTCGCTGACCACATTGATTGCGAAGAGCCCGTGCCTGTCGGACGACTTCCTGACCCTGATCGTCGCGTTCATCAAACGCTGCTTCGCCAAGACGCCGTACCGTTTCGATGAGACGCTGGACAACTCGATCCTCGACTTCATCATTAATGAAGAATTCGACGAAGATCGCATCGACGATTTGCTAAACGAATTCGAGAACCCGGCGAAGATCCTCGACACCAACTGGTACGCGATCAAACCGATGTACGAGAAGAAGTACCGCGAGCTGATCAACGACAAAGACAAGTTTGTCTCGATCAATGACATTCGGTTGTCGCGCGATTGTGTGAAGAAGTCGATCAAGTATTTGCGCGAGATTTATCGTCACCGGATTGGCAAGACCAAGGTTATTTCGCTGAATAACCATACAGGGAAGTCGTTCTCGGTCTGATCCGAGACCGAGTCGCCCAATTCGCGAGCAAGCTTTGCTCCTACGGGGCCGTGGCGTACGCAATTTTTGCGCTCATCCACTCCACTGTAGGAGCAGAGCTTGCTCGCGAAGAGGCCCTCAAATTCACTGAATATTTCAGCCATTCCAACATCCAGAAACAATTAAGCAGCCCAAAGGCTGCTCTCTCAACTGTTCCCGTTACGTTTACGTCACCGTGATGCCACCCTCGCTTGTGGCCTTTCTTCACGGCAACGTGCCATCACGCTACTCCGCTACACACTTTTCACCGACCAGCGGACGCACCATCAAGGTGCAACGTCGGCAGCGCCCGCCCTTTCCTGGATCAGAATCCACGGCGAAACCACCACTGCCCAGAGCTGCGGATCGCGTTCGAAAAGATCCAGCGCCCGCGTTTCAGACAGCTTGGCGACTTTGTCTTCGGCCAGCCAGGCGGCGACTTTCTCGCCATCATCCGACGCCACGGCCTCGGCGGCGGCGATCAAATCCAGGTCAGGGTCGACCCACAATAGGGCACCCTTGGCGAAGAACGGCTCCAACTCTTTCCAGGTAATAGATGCGGTTTCACCAAGCAGCTTGGCATAGAGGGTGCTAGGTTCTTGATTCATGGGAACTGTCCGGAAAAGAAATCGACGCGAATAATAACGTCGGTGATCCGTCAGCAAAACCCGGTTGCAAAAGGCTGTACCGAACGAAAAGAGCAGGAAAGCCAAGGAATGCTGCTGATTGGGGCATAACCCCACGAACGCCCCGCCGCAATTCTGTCTTTTTCATTCAAAAAAGCGACACCCTCAGGTTTTGCCCCTCGGCGCCCGCTTCCCAGGCTAACAACCGGCGCTCTACACTGTACCGGTACAGTTGCCGGGGGCATTTCCGGAGGGTATCGCAAAGATATCTGACCCGGTTCTGCTGCTACGGCGCCAGAACTCAAAAAAAATACAACAGTAAGAGTGGAGCACTATGACTAAGGCTACTAAGCAGATTTCCAAACTGTTTGCCGCTATGGTTCTGGCCGGGGTTGCCAGCCATTCGTTCGCAGCTGACACCATCAAAATCGGTATCGCCGGCCCTAAGACCGGTCCAGTAGCCCAATACGGCGACATGCAGTTCAGTGGCGCGAAAATGGCCATCGAGCAAATCAACGCCAAGGGCGGCGTCGACGGCAAGAAACTCGAAGCCGTTGAATACGACGATGCCTGCGATCCGAAACAAGCAGTAGCGGTAGCGAACAAGGTCGTCAACGACGGCGTCAAGTTCGTGGTCGGTCACCTGTGCTCCAGCTCCACTCAACCGGCTTCGGACATCTACGAAGACGAAGGCGTGATCATGATCACCCCGGCCGCCACCAGCCCGGACATCACCGCCCGTGGTTACAAAATGGTCTTCCGTACCATCGGTCTGGACAGCGCCCAGGGCCCTGCCGCCGGTAACTACATCGCCGATCACGTCAAACCGAAAATCGTTGCTGTGCTGCACGACAAACAGCAATACGGTGAAGGCATCGCCACCGCCGTCAAATCGACCCTTGAGAAGAAAGGCGTGAAAGTTGCCGTATTCGAAGGCGTCAACGCCGGCGACAAGGACTTCTCCTCGATCATCGCCAAGCTCAAGCAAGCCAACGTCGACTTCGTTTACTACGGCGGCTACCACCCGGAGCTGGGCCTGATCCTGCGTCAATCGGCTGAAAAAGGCCTGAAAGCCAAGTTCATGGGTCCGGAAGGCGTAGGTAACGACTCGATTTCGCAGATCGCCAAAGACGCTTCCGAAGGTCTGCTGGTAACCCTGCCGAAATCCTTCGACCAGGATCCGGCCAACATCGCCCTGGCTGATGCATTCAAAGCGAAGAAAGAAGATCCGAGCGGCCCGTTCGTGTTCCCTTCCTACTCGGCTGTTGAAGTGATTGCCGGCGGTATCACCGCAGCCAAGAGCGAAGACCCGGCCAAAGTGGCTGAAGCCATTCACGCTGGCACCTTCAAAACCCCGACTGGCGACCTGAGCTTCGACGCCAAGGGCGACCTGAAGGACTTCAAATTTGTGGTTTACGAGTGGCACTTCGGCAAACCAAAAACTGAAGTATCCCCTCAGTAAGGCGCTGCCTGACTGACTGCCAATAAAGCCCACGGCGTGCCGTGGGCTTTGTTTTACGAATGTATGGGCCGCGCTGGCGTGATCCGCCAGTCTCCCCACCTGAAAATCTCAAAACCGTCATCAGCGGTTCGCTGGCAAAACCCGGATTCGAAGTGGATACAGATCCACGGGGCCGGGCGGGAAAATGACTCCACCAGTGAAATGCGTATCAGGTTTTTAGGAGCGTTGTAATGCCTGACCTCTATCACTTCTTCCAGCAGCTGGTTAATGGTCTGACCATTGGCAGCACGTATGCCCTGATTGCCATCGGCTATACGATGGTTTACGGCATCATTGGAATGATCAACTTCGCCCACGGCGAGGTGTACATGATCGGTTCCTACGTGGCGTTCATCGCCATCGCCGGGCTGGCCATGATGGGAATCGACAACGTCCCGCTGTTGATGACCGCGGCCTTCATTGCGAGCATCGTTGTCACCAGTTCATACGGTTACAGCATCGAACGGATCGCCTACCGCCCCCTGCGCGGCAGCAACCGTCTGATCCCGCTGATTTCCGCCATCGGTATGTCGATCTTCCTGCAGAACACGGTTCTGCTGGCGCAAGACTCCAAGGACAAATCCATCCCCAACCTGATCCCCGGGAACATTTCCTTCGGGCCAGGTGGCGCACATGAAGTGCTGATTTCCTACATGCAAATCGTGGTGTTCGTGGTGACGCTGATCGCCATGCTCGGCCTGACGCTGTTCATCTCCCGTTCTCGCCTGGGTCGCGCCTGCCGCGCCTGCGCCGAAGACATCAAGATGGCCAACTTGCTCGGCATCAACACCAACAACATCATCGCCCTGACCTTCGTCATTGGTGCTGCGCTGGCGGCCATCGCGGCCGTGCTGCTGAGCATGCAATATGGCGTGATCAACCCCAACGCCGGTTTCCTCGTCGGCCTCAAAGCCTTCACCGCAGCGGTACTCGGCGGCATCGGCAGCATCCCCGGCGCCATGCTCGGCGGGTTGGTGCTTGGGGTGGCGGAAGCGTTTGGCGCCGATATCTTCGGCGACCAATACAAGGACGTCGTGGCTTTCGGCTTGTTGGTTCTGGTGCTGTTGTTCCGTCCGACCGGCATTCTGGGCCGTCCGGAGGTTGAGAAAGTATGACTAGGAATCTTAAACAGGCACTGTTCAGTGCCTTGCTGGTGTGGGCTGTGGCCTACCCGGTACTCGGACTGAAACTGACCATCGTCGGCATCAACCTCGAAGTGCATAACACCAGTCCGATGATTCTGGCGACCATCGCCATCTGTTCGGTGCTGATGTTCCTGCGGGTGCTGTTCAACCAGCAGATCAGCAAGGCGTGGAAATCCTCGCCGGGCATGCCATTGATCCCGGCCAAGGCCAGCAACTTCCTGACCCTGCCGACCACGCAACGCTACTTCATCATTGCGCTGATCATCGGTGCACTGGTGTGGCCGTTCTTCGGTTCGCGTGGCGCGGTGGATATCGCAACGCTGATCCTGATCTACGTGATGCTCGGCCTCGGCCTGAACATCGTCGTCGGTCTGGCCGGTCTGCTCGACCTCGGTTACGTCGGCTTCTACGCCGTCGGCGCCTACAGCTACGCGCTGCTGTCGCACTACTACGGCTTGAGCTTCTGGATCTGCCTGCCGATTGCCGGCCTGATGGCGGCGACGTTCGGCTTCCTGCTGGGCTTCCCGGTGCTGCGTTTGCGCGGCGACTATCTGGCGATCGTGACCCTCGGTTTCGGCGAGATCATCCGTCTGTTCCTGCGTAACCTGACCGACATCACTGGCGGTCCGAACGGCATCAGCAACATCGAGAAACCGACGTTCTTCGGCCTGACCTTTGAACGCAAGGCTGCGGAAGGGATGCAAACCTTCCACGAGTATTTCGGCCTGCAATACAACTCGATCAACAAAGTGATTTTTCTCTACCTGGTTGCCCTGGTGCTGGCGCTGGCGGCGCTGTTCGTCATCAACCGTTTGCTGCGCATGCCGATCGGCCGTGCATGGGAAGCGTTGCGTGAAGACGAGATCGCCTGCCGTGCGCTGGGTCTGAATCCGACGATCATCAAGCTGTCGGCGTTCACCCTCGGCGCTGCATTCGCCGGTTTCGCCGGTAGCTTCTTCGCTGCCCGTCAGGGTCTGGTGACCCCGGAATCGTTCACCTTCATCGAGTCGGCAATCATCCTCGCCATCGTGGTGCTGGGTGGTATGGGCTCGCAGTTGGGTGTGATTCTGGCCGCCGTGGTAATGATCCTGTTGCCGGAAATGATGCGTGAGTTCAGCGAGTACCGCATGTTGATGTTCGGTGCGCTGATGGTGTTGATGATGATCTGGCGTCCACAAGGTCTGCTGCCGATGCAACGCCCACACATGGAGTTGCGAAAATGAGCCGCGAGATCCTTAAAGTCGAAAACCTGAGCATGCGCTTCGGCGGCTTGCTCGCAGTCAACGGTGTGGCCCTGACCGTCAAAGAAAAACAAGTGGTTGCACTGATCGGGCCGAACGGCGCGGGCAAGACCACCGTGTTCAACTGCCTGACCGGTTTCTATCAGCCCACCGGTGGCAGCATCCTGCTCGACGGCGAGCCGATTCAAGGCCTGCCGGGCCACAAGATCGCCCTCAAAGGCGTGGTGCGCACCTTCCAGAACGTGCGCCTGTTCAAGGACATGACGGCGGTCGAGAACCTGTTGATCGCCCAGCACCGTCACCTGAACACGAACTTCCTGGCCGGCCTGTTCAAGACCCCGTCGTTCCGCAAAAGCGAGCGCGAGGCCATGGAATTTGCCGAGTACTGGCTGGAAAAGGTCAACCTCAAAGAGTTCGCCAACCGTACTGCCGGCACCTTGGCCTACGGTCAGCAACGGCGTCTGGAAATCGCTCGCTGCATGATGACCCGTCCACGGATCCTCATGCTCGACGAACCGGCCGCCGGTCTGAACCCGAAGGAAACCGAAGACCTCAAGGCGCTGATCAGCGTGCTGCGTGAGGAGCACAACGTCACCGTGCTGTTGATCGAACACGACATGAAACTGGTCATGAGCATTTCCGACCACATCGTCGTGATCAACCAGGGCACGCCTCTGGCCGACGGCACGCCGGAACAGATCCGCGACAATCCTGAAGTGATCAAAGCCTACCTGGGGGAAGCGTAAATGCTGCAGTTCGAAAACGTTTCCACCTTCTACGGCAAGATCCAGGCCCTGCACAGCGTCAACGTCGAAGTCCGTCAGGGCGAGATCGTGACCCTGATCGGCGCCAACGGTGCCGGCAAGTCCACGCTGCTGATGACGCTCTGCGGTTCGCCGCAAGCGCACAGCGGCAGCATCCGTTACATGGGTGAGGAACTGGTCGGCCAGGACTCGTCGCAGATCATGCGCAAGAGCATCGCGGTGGTGCCGGAAGGTCGTCGGGTATTCGCCCGTCTGACCGTTGAAGAAAACCTGTCCATGGGCGGCTTCTTCACCGACAAGGGCGACTATCAGGAACAGATGGACAAGGTTCTCGGACTTTTCCCACGCCTGAAAGAGCGCTTTAACCAGCGCGGCGGCACCATGTCCGGCGGCGAACAGCAAATGCTCGCCATCGGTCGTGCGCTGATGAGCAAGCCGAAACTGCTGCTGCTCGACGAACCGTCGCTGGGCCTGGCACCGATCATCATCCAGCAGATTTTCGACATCATCGAAATGCTGCGCAAGGACGGTGTGACGGTGTTCCTGGTCGAGCAGAACGCCAACCAGGCGCTGAAAATCGCTGACCGCGCGTACGTTCTGGAGAACGGCCGTGTGGTCATGCAAGGCACCGGTGAAGCGCTGCTGACCGACCCGAAAGTACGCGAGGCGTACCTCGGCGGTTGATGCATTCGCCCAACAAAAAAACGGCCTTCGGGCCGTTTTTTTTATGCCCAGCACAAATCTTCAACCCAGCAAAAATCCCCTGTGGGAGATTCTATGGTTGCGAACAACGTTTTTTAGGCAGTTTTGCTGACGTATGCTTTCTCGCTCTTCAGCAGCGCGTATGCAATACGCGCGAGTTTACGTGACAAAATCACCAGCGCTTCAGTGGTGGCCTTGCCCTTGTTTCGATGA
>NZ_CACSJY010000068.1:0-29661 GCF_902706155.1 Pseudomonas sp. 18058 | reverse complement strand
GCCGAAGGCTGCGATCTTTTGATCCTGATCTTCTTAAAGCAAGATCAAAAGATCGCAGCCTTCGGCAGCTCCTACAGGGGGATTTTCGGTGAGACTTAGAATTTCAGGGAGGCAGCCTTGGCCGTCACTTCAGCACCTTGCTGGCCGCTCGCGCTGATCAGTTGTACCTGAATTTTCTGCGTCGCCGGGAAGGTATTGAAGATGTTCGCCAGATCCAGTGTCTTCAACGCGCCGGGCGTTGCGCACTTGATCTGGTAGTGCGCGTGGATTTCGCTGTGGTCGTGGTGATGTTCGTGACCGTCCTTGTCCGCTTCATCTTCGTCATGATCGTCGGCATCCGGTTTGTCGCCAAACAACGGGCTCTCGAGTTCCTGGCCGACGACCTTGCAACCGGCAGCGGCGGGCAGACTGAACAGCGCCAATGGTTTTTCCAGCTGCGCACGGGCGGCGGCGACTTTGGCTTTATCGGCATCCGTGGTCGCGAGGTGTTCGAAACCCACGAGGTTCATCGCCGGGCTTTCCAGCTCCAGCTCCAGCATCTGGCCGTCGAGCGCGGCGTTCAGGCGACCGACACCGTGCTCATGCGCGCCGAGGCTGCCGTGTTCATGATCGTGGTCGTGCTCATCGGCAGCATGGGCGACGGCCAGCGGCAACAGGGCAAACGGCAAAGCGAGCAGCAGACGGCGCATGGCGAACTCCGGGAGTAAAGTGAAGAGTTTGTTATGTAATCTTATAACGAAAGTCCGCAGAGTTTGCCCGTGCGCTTGGCGTTGCACAAGTCCCGTGGGAGCATGCAGGTCAGAAAAGTGCAGGAGCGAACTCAATGTTGCGGATACGCGGAACCGTCGGTGACCTGCCGGTGGATTTGACGGTGGAACTGGATGACAGCGACTGGGCACGGCTCGGCTCGGCCCTGAATGGGCAAGTGCAGACGGCGCAACCTGAAGTGGCCACGTCGGCGCCAGCGGCGAAACCGCTGAATCAGGATGATGCGTTGTGGCAGGTGGCGCGGGATCTGTTGCGCAAGGCCGGGCAACTCAGCGGGCCGGATCTGCTTGATCAGCTTGAAGGGCTGACCGGCAGCGCGGTGGCGGGCAAGCGCTTGCTGGTGCGTCTGCGTCACAGTTCGGACGTGAAAGTGGTGAGTGGCGGGGATACGCCGCTTTACAGCTGGATCGAGTGAACCGCAAAAGATCGCAGCCTGCGGCAGCTCCTACAAGGATGTACACGGTTCCAATGTAGGAGCTGCCGAAGGCTGCGATCTTTTGATCTTAATAAAGCGCAGCAAACATCTTCCGGCGGTAAACGCTGACCAACGGATGATCGTTGCCCAGCAGCTCAAACACCTGCAGCAACGTCTTGTGCGGCAAGCCCTCGGCATAATTGCGATTGCGGATAAACAGCTTGAGCATCGCCTCCAGCGCGGCTTCGTACTGCTGACGCGCCAGTTGCTGGATCGCCAGTTGATACACCGCCTCATCGTCCTGCGGATCTTTTGCCAAACGCGCTTTCAAGTCAGCCGCATCCGGCAGATCACGCGCCAGACCGAGAAACTTGATCTGCGCCTTGGCCCCGGCCAGCGCGGCTTTGTGTTCGTCGCTTTTGACCGCATCCAGCACGGTCTGCGCTTCGCCCAGCTCACCGCGTTCAGTCAGGCAACGCGCATAGAGAATCAGCGCTTTGGCGTTGGTGTTGTCTTCATTGAGCATCACCACCAGCGCCGCTTCGGCATCGGCATAACGGCCGTCATCGAACAACGCTTGAGCCTGTTCGAATGGATCGGCAGCAGCCGGCGGTGGCATCTGCACATGCGGCTCAAGCAGGGTGCGCACGGCGGATTCCGGTTGCGCACCGGCAAAGCCGTCGACCGGTTGACCGTCCTTGAACAGCACCACGGTCGGCAGGCTGCGAATGCCGAAACGGGCAACGATGTCCTGCTCGATGTCGCAGTTGACCTTGGCCAGCAGCAACTCGCCCTGGTAACTCTCGGCAATGGTTTGCAGCATCGGCATCAGCGCCTTGCACGGCGCACACCATTCGGCCCAGAAATCCACCAGCACCGGTTTGCTGAAAGAAGCCTCGATCACCGACTGGTCGAAATCGGCCGTCGTGGCGTCGAAGATGTACGGCGTTTGCTCACTCATGGGGGATCTCGTCAAAGCGTGGATGGGGCAACTATACGGCTTGGCGGGGGGTGGCCGGAAGCGGGGCAGATCTTGGAGGTGTGTTGTCTGGCAGGGCCTCTTCGCGGGCAAGCCTTGCTCCTACAAGGATCACCGCTGACCTGTAGGAGCAAGGCTTGCCCGCGAAGCTTTTAATTAGCGCCGCGCGTGGTACAGGCTGACATGCCGAAATTCCTCAGGCTCCGCGAGATCCGGCAACGTCATCGCCTCAAGCATTTCAATGCGCTGATACAACGGATGGCGAAAATCCCGCACCCGCGAATCCGCCACCAACGCCTCACGGCCACGGCTCAAAAACGCATCCAGCAACGGCAGATTCGACCGGTCATACAACACGTCCGCCACCAGAATCAGATCAAAGCGGTCGGCCTCGGCAAAGAAATCTGTCGAATAACCCATCTCGACATCATTCAGCGCGGCGTTCGCCCGGCAGGCGGAAATCGCCAGTGGATCGAGATCGCAGGCCACCACCTCCAGCGCCCCGGCCTTCACCGCCGCAATCCCGGCAATCCCCGAGCCAGCGCCGAAATCCAGCACGCGTTTACCGCGCACCCACTCGGGAAACTCCGCCAGATAACGCGCCACCGCCAAACCGCTGGCCCAACAGAATCCCCAGTACGGCGGCTCATGCAGAATTCGCTGGATTTCTTCCTGGCTGAATTGGCGATCCATGTTGTCGCCATCGATCAGCCATAGCTGTAAATCAGTGTCGGACAACGCGCAGACCTTGAGTCTGGCGTCGCCGAGCAATTCACCTAACGCTAGTTGCAGGTCGAGCGGTGCCGTCATGGTGCTTTGACAAATTGCAGTTGGCCCAACGCCTGAGTGGTCGGCTGGCTGATGGTTTGCGAAGGCAAATGCAGGATCAACTGGCCGGACTGGCTGGCGCGGCCACGCAGCTCAACCCGCGCACCGGCCGGGAACGCGTCCGGGTTGAAGCGCAGGCGGAACGGCAGGATCTGGTTGTTGCCGATCAGGCTGGAACTGGCGAGCAATTGCTGCGGGCGATCCTTCTCATCGATCACCAGCAACGCCAGTTCGACTTCGGCGCTGGCCGGCACGCCTTGCAGGGTGCCGCTCAGTTCACGTTGATAAGCCGGTAGCGGGCCAAGCTCGGCGGCTTCCTTGGCTTTTTTCTGCGCTTGTTGCGGTGCCGGCCCCGGAGTCGGCGGCTGCGGCTTGGGAGCATCGCTGCCACAGGCCACCAGCAGGCTGAAAAGACTGAGCAAAACGAGCGGACGTAACGGCATTGGAGGCTCCGGCAAAATGAAATCCATGGATCAAACGATCATGCCGTTCTGTATACCGCAAACCCTATGGCTTGTCTTGCCACCGGGATGCGCTACCATGGCCCTCCCTTTTTTTGTTGCCAGCCACCATGCACTGTCCCTTCTGCGGTGCCAACGACACCAAGGTCATCGACTCGCGTCTGGTCGCCGAGGGCGAACAGGTGCGCCGCCGGCGTGAATGCCTGGCCTGCGGCGAGCGTTTCACGACGTTCGAGACGGCCGAACTGGTGTTGCCGCGCCTGATCAAAACTGACGGCAGCCGCCAACCGTTCGACGAAGAAAAACTCCGCGCCGGCATGCAACGCGCCCTGGAGAAACGTCCGGTGAGCGTCGAGCGCCTCGAATCCTCTCTGGTTCACATCAAGCACAAGCTGCGCGCCACCGGCGAGCGCGAGGTCAAATCCCTCGTGGTCGGCGAACTGGTCATGGCTGAATTGCAGAAGCTTGATGAAGTCGCCTACATCCGCTTCGCTTCGGTGTACAAGCGCTTCCAGGATCTCAACGAATTCCGCGAAGAAATCGACCGCCTCGCCCGCGAACCGGTGAAAGAATGACCACCGTCGCCGAGCAGGCCATCCTCGACGCCCACTTTATGGCGCGTGCGCTGGAACTGGCGCGCAAAGGTCACTACACCACCCATCCCAATCCTCGGGTCGGCTGTGTGGTGATGCGCGACGGGCAGATTGTCGGCGAAGGCTGGCACGAACGCGCCGGCGAACCGCATGCCGAAGTCCACGCCCTGCGCGCCGCCGGTGAACTGGCCCGTGGCGCCACTGCTTATGTGACCTTGGAACCGTGCAGCCACCATGGCCGTACGCCGCCGTGTGCCGATGCGCTGGTGAATGCCGGGGTTGCTCGGGTTGTTGCGGCAATGCGTGACCCGAATCCGCAAGTTGCCGGACGTGGTTTGCAGCGTCTGGCCGATGCCGGCATCGCCACCGAAAGCGGTGTGCTCGAAGCCGAGGCGCGCAAGCTCAACCAGGGTTTCCTGAAACGCATGGAACACGGCTTGCCGTTCGTGCGGGTCAAGTTGGCCATGAGCCTCGACGGTCGCACGGCCATGGAAAACGGCGAGAGCCAATGGATCACCGGCCCGGCCGCGCGTTCGGCGGTGCAGCGTTTGCGCGCTCAGGCCGCCGTGGTGCTGACCGGCGCTGACACCGTGCTGGCCGATGGCGCGCGTTTAACGGTGCGCGCCGACGAGTTGGGGCTGGATGGCGAACAAACCGCGCTGGCCATGAGCCGTCCGCCGTTGCGCGTGCTGATCGACGGGCGCCTGCGCGTGCCGCTCGATGCACCGTTCTTCAGGGCCGGCCCGGCGTTGGTTGCCACTTGCATCGCGGTCGAAGAGCAATACGCCAATGGCCCGGAATGCCTGATCGTGCCGGGTGATGACGGTCAGGTCGATCTGCATCAACTGCTGATTGAACTGGCCAATCGCGGCGTCAACGAAGTGCTGGTCGAGGCCGGCCCACGTTTGGCCGGCGCCTTCGCTCAGCTCGGCCTGGTGGATGAATTCGTGATCTTCATCGCCGGCAAGTTTCTTGGCTCCACGGCGCGTCCATTGCTCGACTGGCCGCTGGCCCATATGAAGGATGCCCCGGAGCTGAAAATCAGTGAAATTCGTGCGGTGGGCGATGACTGGCGAGTCACTGCCATCCCTGTGCCATCGGCGAGCGTATAATTCCCGGCCATCGCGTTAGCGCTGGCTTAGTTCTCAAGGAGAACCCCATGTTTACCGGCATCATCGAATCCATCGGCAGTATCCGCGCACTGACCCCAAAGGGCGGTGATGTGCGGGTACACGTCGCAACCGGCAAGCTCGACCTGAGCGACGTCAAACTCGGCGACAGCATCGCGGTCAACGGCGTGTGCCTGACGGCCGTTGAACTGCCGGGCGACGGCTTTGCCGCCGACGTCAGCCGTGAAACGCTGGACTGCACCGCCATGAATGACCTGAAAAGCGGCAGCCCGGTCAATCTGGAAAAAGCCCTGACCCCGACCACCCGCCTCGGCGGGCATCTGGTCAGCGGCCACGTCGACGGCGTCGGCGAAATCGTCTCGCGCTCCGACAATGCCCGCGCCGTGGAATTTCGCATCCGCGCGCCGAAAGAACTGGCCAAGTACATCGCCCACAAAGGCTCAATCACCGTCGACGGCACCAGCCTGACCGTGAACGAAGTCGATGGCGCCGAATTCATGCTGACGATCATTCCGCACACCCTGAGCGAAACCATCATGGCGTCGTACAAGCCGGGTCGCCGGGTGAATCTGGAAGTCGATTTGCTGGCGCGTTATCTGGAGCGTCTCCTTTTGGGCGACAAAGCCGCAGAGTCGGCATCCGGCGGCACGATCACTGAAAGCTTTCTGGCCGCCAACGGCTATCTCAAATCCTGAAGCTCTAAATTTCGAAAGAAGGGGGGTGCCTTGTGGCGCTCAATAGCATCGAAGAACTGGTTGAAGACATCCGCCAAGGCAAGATGGTCATCCTCATGGATGACGAAGACCGCGAGAATGAAGGCGACCTGATCATGGCCGCCGAATGCTGCCAGGCCGAGCACATCAACTTCATGGCCAAGCACGCCCGTGGCCTGATCTGCATGCCGATGAGCCGCGAGCGCTGCGAACTGTTGAAGCTGCCGCTGATGGCACCGCGCAACGGTTCCGGTTTCGGCACCAAGTTCACCGTTTCGATCGAAGCGGCCGAAGGCGTCACCACCGGCATCTCCGCTGCTGACCGTGCGCGCACCGTGCAAGCGGCGGCGGCCAAAGATGCCAAGGCTGAAGACATCGTCAGCCCGGGCCACATCTTCCCGCTGATGGCTCAGGCCGGCGGCACCCTCGCTCGCGCTGGCCACACCGAAGCCGCCTGCGACCTCGCGCGCATGGCCGGTTTCGAGCCGAGCGGCGTGATCTGCGAAGTGATGAACGACGACGGCACCATGTCCCGTCGCGCTGAATTGGAAGCTTTTGCTGCCGAACACAACATCAAGATCGGCACCATCGCCGACCTGATTCACTACCGGATGATCCACGAACGTACCGTTCAGCGGATTGCCGAGCAGCCACTCGACAGCGAACTGGGCCAATTCAACCTGGTGACCTATCGTGATTCGGTGGAAGGCGACGTGCACATGGCACTGACCCTGGGCACTGTTTGCGCCGAAGAGCCAACGCTGGTTCGCGTGCACAACATGGATCCGCTGCGCGACCTGTTGATGGTCAAGCAACCGGGCCGCTGGAGCCTGCGCGCCGCGATGGCTGCGGTTGCCGAGGCGGGCAGCGGTGTTGTTCTGTTGCTCGGTCACCCGCTCGATGGCGACGTGTTGCTGGCGCATATCCGTGAAACCGGTGATCAGCCAGTACCGAAAAAACCGACCACCTACAGCATCGTCGGTGCCGGTTCGCAGATCCTGCGTGATCTCGGTGTGCGCAAAATGCGCTTGATGTCTGCGCCAATGAAATTTAATGCGATATCCGGTTTCGATCTGGAAGTTGTAGAATACGTGCCCTCCGAATAATGACCCGGAGAATCGTATTGCTGGTGTGTGCCCATTGTGGCGAGGGGATTTATCCCCGTTGGACTGCATAGCAGTCCCAAAAACAGGGGCCGCTGCGCAGCCCAACGGGGATAAATCCCCTCGCCACAAGGGTGCTATCCAGTTAGCAATGCGGATTTTTCCGGCCATGTGTTCGTGGCTAATATCACTGAGGGATGCGTACGAGACGCGTCCCGGCTCTTTAAGAGATCTGACGAATGACCCTGAAGACCATCGAAGGTACCTTCATCGCCCCAAAAGGCCGCTACGCTTTGGTAGTAGGCCGTTTCAACAGCTTTGTTGTTGAGAGCCTGGTCAGCGGTGCAGTTGATGCCCTGGTTCGCCACGGCGTGAGCGAAAGCGACATCACCATCATCCGCGCGCCTGGCGCCTTCGAAATCCCGCTGGTTGCGCAGAAAGTCGCTCAGAAAGGCGAGTTCGCAGCCATCATCGCCCTCGGCGCGGTCATTCGTGGCGGTACTCCGCACTTCGAATACGTGGCTGGCGAATGCACCAAGGGTCTGGCCCAGGTGTCCATGGAGTTCGGCGTACCGGTCGCGTTCGGCGTCCTGACCGTTGATTCCATCGAGCAAGCCATCGAACGTTCCGGCACCAAGGCCGGTAACAAAGGTGCCGAAGCTGCCCTGTCCGCTCTGGAAATGGTCAGCCTGCTGGCACAGTTGGAGGCCAAGTGATTAGCGACGAAAGCGATCGTTTCAACCCGCGCGAGCCGCGTCCAACTGACGCCGGCAAGCCTTCGAAAAGTGAAAAGCGCCGCGCTGCCCGTCAGTTGGCGACGCAAGCGTTGTACCAGCGCCACATGGCCGGTGCTTCGCTGAACGAAATCGAAGCGCAGTTTCGCGTCGATAACGACTTCACCTTCGCCGACCAGAGCTACTTCCACGACATCCTGCACGGTGTTCCGGCCAGTCTGACCGAGATCGATACCGCGCTGGCGCCGTGCCTGGATCTGACCATCGAAGAGCTCGACCCGGTTGAACTGTGCGTACTGCGCCTGTCGACCTGGGAACTGCTCAAGCGCGTCGACGTGCCGTACCGCGTTGTGATCAACGAAGGCATCGAACTGGCGAAAGTCTACGGTTCCACCGACGGTCACAAGTTCGTCAACGGTGTGCTCGACAAGCTGGCCCCGCGCCTGCGTGAAGCTGAAGTGAAGGCGTTCAAGCGCTGAAACGCGCTTGATACTTCAATGGGCGAGTTTGAGCTGATCCGCAATTTCTTCGCCGCCGCGCCTTGTGCGCAGGGCGGCGAAGGCGTTGCTCTCGGGATTGGCGATGACTGCGCCTTGCTCGCTGTTCCCTCCGGGGAACAGCTGGCAATTTCCACCGATACGCTGGTGGCCGGTGTGCATTTCGCCGACCCTTGCGATCCGTTTCTGCTCGGTCAGCGCTCGCTGGCCGTTGCGGTCAGCGATCTGGCCGCCATGGGCGCCACGCCCGTTGCCTTTACCCTTGCCCTGACTGTACCGACGGTGACCGCCGATTGGCTGCAAGCCTATGCCCGCGGTTTGAACCGCATGGCGCAGACCTGTGGCGTTGCGCTGGTCGGCGGCGACACCACGCGCGGGCCGTTGAGCCTGACGGTAACTGTGTTTGGTCGCGTGCCTGCCGGTCAGGCGTTGACCCGCAGCGGCGCGCAACCGGGCGACTTGCTCTGTGTCGGCGGCGAGTTGGGCAATGCTGCCGGCGCGCTGCCGCTGGTGCTCGGTCAGCGTGATGCCGAACCTCATATCGCCCAACCGTTGCTCGATCACTACTGGTCGCCACAACCGCAACTCGCCCTCGGTCAGGCCCTGCGCGGCAAAGCCACGTCGGCGCTGGATATCTCCGATGGCTTGCTAGCCGACTGCGGCCATATCGCGTTGGCATCGCAGGTGCGACTTGAGATTGAACGCGAGCGCGTACCGTTGTCGGATGCTTTAGTGGCGTTTCTCGGTCAGCGTGGTGCCGAGCGCGCGGCGTTGAGCGGTGGCGATGATTACGTGCTGGCGTTCACCCTGCCGTCCGTCGAGTTGTCGGCGCTGCTGGCCAATGGCTGGCCGATCCATGTGATCGGTCGCGTGGCCGAAGGGCAGGGCGTGGTGCTGCTGGATCGCGAAGGGCACGACATCACCCCGCAAACCCGGGGCTATCAACATTTTCAGGAGACACCGTGACAGATCACCCGAAACAGGTTCCGGCCGAATTCGTTCCTCCGTCGGTCTGGCGCAATCCCTGGCATTTCCTCGCGTTCGGCTTCGGTTCCGGCACGCTGCCGAAAGCGCCGGGCACGTGGGGCTCATTAGTTGCGCTACCCTTTATCCCGTTGTGGCAGATGCTGCCCGACTGGGGTTACTGGCTGATGCTCGGGATCACCATGCTGTTCGGCTTCTGGCTGTGCGGCAAAGTCGCCGACGATCTGCGGGTACACGACCACGAAGGCATCGTCTGGGACGAAATGGTCGGGATGTGGATCACCCTGTGGCTGGTGCCGGAAGGCTGGTACTGGTTGCTCGCGGGTTTTCTGGTGTTCCGCTTCTTCGACATTCTCAAGCCGTGGCCGATTCGCTGGATCGACCGGCATGTTCACGGCGGCGTCGGCATCATGCTCGACGACGTGCTGGCCGGCGTGTTCGCCTGGCTGGCCATGCAGGGACTGGTGTGGATTTTCGCCTGATCCGCGCCGTACAGGGTTAAGTGAGGACACTAGGGATGGCTCGACGCTGGCTGGCGCTGCTGATGTTGACCTTGTTGAGCACTGTCGTCAGTGCTCAGGAAGCTGTGCATGCGCCGGCGGTGATTCATCTGGCCAGCGAAGACTGGGAAGACTACACCGCCGCCGACGGCCACGGACTCGCCTGGGATGTACTGCGCAAGGTTTTTGAACCGGTCGGCGTTAAAGTCGAGATCCGCAGCGTGCCGTATACACGCTCGATCGGTTTGGTGCAGTTGAAGGAAGTCGACGCGCTGGTCGGTTCCTATCGTGATGAAGCCGGGCAAGTGCTGTATCCGCACTGGAATTTCGATTCCGATCACATCTACGCGCTGGGTCTGGCGAGCAACCCGCCGCCGACTTTGGCGACCCTCGGCAAATACCGACTGGCCTGGGTGCGCGGTTATCGCTACGAAAACTACCTGCCGAACGTCAAACGCTACAACCAGATCGAGCGCCGCACCGGCATCCTGCCGATGCTCAAACAGGGGCGGGCGGATTACTACATCGATGCGCTGACCGAGATTGAAGCGGTGATGCGCAGCGCGCCGGATCCGGCGCAGTATCGCTATTCGCACCTGGTCGAGCTGCCGTTGTACCTCGGCTTCGCCGACACGCCGCCGGCTCGGGCCTTGATGGCGCTGTATGACCAGCGCATGGAGCAACTGGTGAAGGGCGGCGAGCTGAAGCCGATCTTCGAACACTGGAAGCAGCCCTATCCCTTCAACCCGAACTGAACACCGATCCGGATGCTTGTACAAAACCCCTGTGGGAGCGGGCTTGCTCGCGAAAGCGTTGGCTCAGTCAGCCAATCTGTCGACTGACACACCGCATTCGCGAGCAAGCCCGCTCCCACAGGGATCCAGGCAAGTCTGTAGTTATCAAACTTTTTGATCGTTATCCCCGATAATTCAGCCTAAGCGCCGGTAGGAACCTGCTGCTACAATGCCGGCCTGCGAATTTTCAGACTCTTTAGATCAGGAGCACACCGGTGCCTGTCGTCTTTGTCGCCGCTTCCAAGCTGCCAACGCCTTTTGCGCAATTCACCATGCACGGTTTTCTCGATGAAGCCACCGGCCGCGAGCACGTGGTGCTGAGCCTCGGTGAGTTCACCGACGGTGCCCCGGTACTCGGCCGCTTGCACTCCGAATGCCTGACCGGCGATGCCTTGTTCAGCCAGCGTTGCGACTGCGGCTCGCAACTCGAAGGCGCACTCAAAGCCATCGCTCGCGAAGGCCGAGGTGTGTTGCTGTACCTGCGCCAGGAAGGTCGCGGCATTGGTCTGTTGAACAAGATCCGTGCTTACGAGTTGCAGGACGGCGGCGCCGACACCGTTGAAGCCAACGAGCGTCTGGGCTTTGCCGCCGATCAGCGTGACTACGCCATGTGCCTGCCGATGCTTGAACATCTGGGCGTGAAATCCCTGCGCCTGATGACCAACAACCCGCGCAAGGTCAAAGCCTTGACCGACATGGGCATCACCGTCGCCGAGCGCGTGCCACTGCACACCGGGCACAACCCGCACAACAAACTCTATCTGGCGACCAAGGCCAGCAAGCTCGACCACATGATGGGCAACGAGCATCAGGGCGAGGTAGACCGGGCGTGACCCGTGGTCAGGTGCGGCGCCGATTGTCCGTCGCCTGGTGGAAATACCTCGCGCTGGCACTGGTGCCGCTGTTCGTGATCAACGCCCTGTTCGGTCAGAGCGACGGCATTTTGCCGGTGCTGGCGATGCCGTTGTTCATTGCCGGCGTGGCGTCTATGTTTGTCAGCCTGAAGTTTTTCGGCCGCTACAAACACGCACTGATCGCCACGCAAAACGCCCTCGATACCCCTGAAGAACCCGGCGCGTGGATTGCCCTTGCGGCGAACCGTCGCTCGGCGTTTCTCGCGGCAGCCTTGCCAGCGTGGATCGGCGCACTGGCGGTATTCGTCGGTCTCGAAGCAGTACCGTTGATGCTGCTGGCGCTGTCCACCGCCGTGCTGTTTTATCTCTACCGCATCCCGCGTCAACTCGGCTGATGCGCCGTCTCTGGCTGGCGGTTCTGCTGCTGGCCGTCAGCGGCCCGGTGCTGGCAAACCTGCGGGTGGTCAGCCTCGCACCGTCGCTTTCTGAAATTGTCGTTGAGCTGGATTCGGCTGACCTGTTGGTCGGGGTGCTGGATGCCGGTGAGCGTCCTGCTGAAATCGCTAACGTTCCATCGGTGGGTCGTTATGGCCAACTCGACATGGAACAGTTGCTCAGCCTCAAACCTGATTTGTTGTTGCTCTGGCCCGGCAGCGTCGGCCCGGCACAACGTGATCAGTTGAAGCGCTTGGGCATTCCGACTTTCGTCGCCGAACCGCATTCTTTAGATCAACTCTCCACGCAGATTGAAGCCATTGCCAAGCAATTGGGCAGGCCTGAGCGTGGGGTGAAACTGGCAGCGGATCTGCGGCAAAAACTCGCGGATCTACGCCAGCGCTATCACCGGGAAGTGCCGTTGCGGGTGTTTTATCAGGTGTGGGATAAACCGCTGTACACCGTTGGTGGCGGGCAGATCATCAGTGATGCGCTGCAAGTGTGCGGGGCGCGCAATGTGTTCAGTGATCTGACCTTGCCTGCGCCGCAAGTCAGCATCGAGGCGGTGTTGCAACGTGATCCCGAAGTGATTCTGGCCAGCGACCAGTCCCAGCTCAACGCCTGGCAAAACTGGCCGCAGGTCGCCGCTGTAAAGCAGCAGCAACTACTGTTGGTCACCGACAAAGGCCTCGAACGCCCAAGCGGCCAGATGATCGACGCCACCGCCAAACTCTGCCAACTCATCCAGCCGCACCGATAACCCCTGTAGGAGCTGCCGAAGGCTGCGATCTGTTGATCTTGCTTTGGGGCTGAGTCGGGATTGCCGAAGATCAAAAGATCGCAGCCTTCGGCAGCTCCTACAGGGTGTTGGGTGATATCCAGATGCGGGGTCTTAGCGGATTTCGGGTGTCCAGGTGACACCAAACATCCACATCCGACCTTCCTCGCGATAACCATACTGACCGCCGTCATAGCTGTAATTCGCGCGGCTGTAACCCTTGTCGAAAACGTTATCGACCTTCAGATCCAGCTTGATCTCGCGGTTCAGCGCCCAACTGCTGCGCAAGCCGAACAGTGCGTAGCCACCCAGCGATTGATTGTTGTCGCGATCGTCATAACTGCTGCTTACCGCCTGCCAGCTCGCACCGACACTGATCCGATCAAACTGGCGATCCAGATCCCAGCTCAACGTCCGCCGCGCACGACGCGCCAGGGTATGCCCGGAATCGCGATCGCGCGGATCGATGATCGACACGCCCAGGTTGCTCTGCCAGTCGAACAATTCCTGTTTCAGCGCCGCTTCAAAACCGTTGATTCGCGCCGAAGCGACGTTCTCTGGACGTGAGTTGCTGCCGAAGATAATCGCGTCTTGCAGATCTGTGCGGTAAATCGACGCTTCCAGACGGCTGCTGTCGCTCAACTGGCTGCGCCATTGCAGCTCATAGCTCTTCGACGTTTCTGGTTTCAGATCAGGATTGCTGAAGTCCGGGTAGTACAGGTCGTTGAACGTCGGTGCGCGGAAGCCTTCGCTATAACTCAGCAACAGATCGTTATCCGGATTCAGCGGCAGGGTGAACGTGCCGCTCCAGGTATTCTGGCTGCCGAATTGCTGATTGTCATCGTGGCGCAGACCGAGTTCGGTGGAAAAGCTGTCGGCCTGATAACGATGCTGGATAAACGCCGCGCGGTTCCAGCGGCTGTCCTCGTCGAACGCGGTGCTGCTGTTGACGCGATCTTCGTACCAGTCGCCGCCGAGGATCAGGCTGTTACGCGCATTCAAGGTCAGGTCGTTCTGCCAGTTCAGCGAATCGCGATAGGTGTTGAACACCGTGCGCTCGTCGCTGAGTTTATCCAGGGTCTTCTCGCGGTTCTCGGTATGGCCAAACTCGACGCGGGTTTTCCAGAGGTCGTTGAACCGTGCGTCGAAGTAGCTGCTGATACTGCTGACGTTGAAATCGCTGTAAGGCTGCTGCTGCACCGACTCGAAGGTGTTCATGTCGAAGCGGCCGAACGGGTTGTCGAACTCGCTCTTGCCACGGTTATCCAGCAGATTGGCGCCGATTTCGATGTCATCGGTCAGCGCATGGCTGAGGCTCAAACTAATGGACTTATTGCGGTAGGCATCGTGATCGGCATCGCTTGGATACGACTCGTGCGTACGATCAATCCCGGCGGTTTCATCAAGGCTGGCGCCGAGATTGAAGCGGGTTTTGTCATCGCCGCCGGACAAACCGAGGCTGCGTTCCCACGTCTGGTTGCTGCCGAAACCAACGTGCATGCGTGGCTGCAGACCCTGCTCAGTACCGCGTCGGGTGAAAATCTGAATCACCCCGCCAATCGCATCGCTGCCGTAAATCACCGAACGCGAACCGCGCAGCACTTCCACACGCTCGATCTGCTCGATGTTCAGATGCTGCAGATTGCTGTCGCCCGAAGTCGAGTTGCCGATGCGCTGACCATCGACCAACACCAGGCTCTGCGCCGATTGCGTGCCGCGAATATAGATCCCCGGCAGACTGCCGCGCCCACCGGTCTGCGCCACTTGCACACCCGGCACGCGACGCAGCAAGTCCGGCACGTCGCTCGGTTGCAGGCGGTCGATGTCTTCACGGGTGAATACGGTGTTGGCGGCGCTGCTGTCGTTGCGTGCTTCGACCTGGCGGTTGGCGGAGATCAACGTGTCCGGCAGCTTCAACGCCTGATCACGCTCGAAGTTATCGGCGAGGACATTGGCAGACGGCAGCAGGAAGAAGGGCAGGGCGAGGCGCGAGAGTTTCATGGCAATCCATCGGGAATTTCAGGTGTACACAAATATTTGGTTTCCACAAAACACTGTGGGAGCGGGCTTGCCCGCGAAGGCGTCAGCACATTCAACATTGATGTTGGATGTGCCGACCTCTTCGCGAGCAAGCCCGCTCCCACAAGGGTATTGCGTTTATTTATCGAGCAGCGCCAGACGCTGACGAATCGACGCTTCGATCCCGGCCTCATCCAGCCCGCACTCCGCCAGCATTTGCGCAGGCTTGGCGTGTTCGACGTAGATATCCGGCAAGCCCAGATGCAGCATCGACTTGAGGATGTTCTCCCGCGCCAGGAACTCGCTGACCGCGCCACCGGCGCCGCCCATGATCGCGTTCTCTTCGATGGTCACCAGCAACTCGTGGCTGCCGGCAATCTCGCGCACCAGTTCTTCATCCATCGGTTTGACGAAACGCATGTCGACCACGGTGGCATCCAGCTTCTCGGCGACTTTCAGCGCTTCGGTCAGTTGCACGCCGAACACCAATAGGGCGACTTTGTTGCCCTGACGGCGGACGATGCCCTTGCCGATTTCCACCGGTTCGAGATCTTTTTCGATGGTTGCATTTGGGCCATTGCCGCGCGGGTAGCGCACCGCCGCCGGGCCGTTGTAGAGGTGACCGGTGGTGAGCATTTTGCGCAGTTCGTTTTCATCGCTCGGGGTCATGATGACCATGCCCGGAATGCAGCGCAGGTACGACAGGTCGAAGCTGCCAGCGTGGGTCGGGCCGTCTTCGCCGACCAGACCGGCACGGTCGATGGCGAACAGCACGTCGAGGTTCTGCACCGCAACGTCATGCACCAATTGGTCGTAACCACGCTGCAGGAACGTCGAGTAAATCGCCACCACCGGTTTTGCGCCTTCGCAGGCCATGCCGGCGGCGAACGTCACCGCGTGTTGCTCGGCAATTGCCACGTCGAAGTAGCGCAGCGGGAAGCGTTCGCTGAACGCCACCAGATCCGAGCCTTCCTTCATTGCCGGGGTGATCCCGACCAAGCGTGGATCCGCCGCCGCCATGTCGCACAACCACTCGCCGAACACCGCCGAATACTTCGGCCCGCTGGCTTGCTTCGGCGCAGCGGCCGGAGCGTCCAGGGGTTCGAGTTTGGTGATGGCGTGGTAACCGATCGGGTCGACTTCCGCCGGAGCGAAGCCTTTGCCTTTCTTGGTGACGATGTGCAGAAACTGCGGGCCTTTCAGATCACGCATGTTGCGCAGCGTGGCGATCAGCGTTGGCAGGTCGTGGCCGTCAATTGGGCCGATGTAGTTCCAGCCCAGCTCTTCGAACAGGGTGCCGGGAACCAGCATGCCTTTGGCGTATTCTTCGGTACGACGGGCGATTTCCCAGGCGCCGGGCAGGCGCGACAGGACTTTCTTGCTGCCTTCACGCATGCTCGCGTAAGTGCGGCTGGACAGGATCTTCGCCAGATAATTGGACAGACCGCCAACGTTGCGAGAGATCGACATGTCGTTGTCGTTGAGGATCACCAGCATGTTGGCGTTCACTTCCGGCGCGTGGTTCAGTGCCTCGAAGGCCATGCCGGCAGTCAACGCGCCGTCGCCGATCACCGCGATCGCCTTGCGATCACTGTTTTGCAGGCGGGCGGCAATCGCCATGCCCAGCGCTGCACTGATCGAGGTGCTGGAGTGGCCGACGCCAAAGGTGTCGTACTCGCTCTCGGCGCGGCGCGGGAACGCCGCGATGCCGTCCTTCTGACGCAGCGTGCCCATGCGCTCGCGACGACCGGTGAGGATCTTGTGCGGATAAGCCTGATGACCGACGTCCCACAGCAACCGGTCGTCCGGCGTGTCGAAGACGTAATGCAGCGCGATGGTCAGCTCGATCACGCCCAGGCCGGCACCGAAATGCCCACCGGTCTGACCGACCGTGTAGAGCAATTCCAGGCGCAACTCATCGGCCAGGGTTTCCAGCTCGGCTTCGCCTAACCGGCGCAGGCCGTCCGGCGTATTCGCGCGGTCGAGCAGGGGCGTGGTCGGGCGCTTGCGGGGAATCTCATGAAACGTCGTGGGCATCAGGCGAATCGTTATAGGTATAAAAGATGCGGCAGTTTACCTGATGCATCGCCCCCTGCCCACGCGTTGGTATTTTTTGGCTGCTCGGCGCTCAGTTGCGCCGCTCAACGATATACCGGGCCAGCTCACGCAAAGGCTCAGCCGCCGCGTCAAACGGTCGCAGCGCATGCAGAGCCTGATCGCGCAGTTCCAGGGCGTAGGCCTTGGCGGCGTCGAGGCCGAGCAATGCCGGGTAGGTTGGTTTGTCACGAGCGATGTCAGCGCCCTGGCGTTTGCCGAGGGTTTCGGTATCGCTTTCGACGTCGAGGATGTCGTCCTGCACCTGAAACGCCAGGCCGATGGCCTGTGCATAAGTCTGCAGGGCACGCAGTTCGTCTTTCTCGGCACGGCCGCTGGCCAGAGCGCCGAGTCTGACGCTGACTTCGATCAGCGCGCCGGTCTTGTGCCGGTGCATCTGTTCGAGGGCTTTTTGATCGAGCTTGAGGCCGACCGAGCCGAGGTCGATGGCCTGGCCGCCAACCATGCCCGCCGGGCCTGCAGCCTGCGCCAGCGCGGTGACCATTTGCAGACGGATATCGCTCGTGCAATCGCTCAGGCGCGGATCGAGCAGGGCGCTGAACGCCAGACTCTGCAAGCCATCACCGGCGAGAATCGCGCAAGCTTCATCGAATTTTTTGTGGGTGGTCGGCTGGCCGCGACGCAGATCGTCATCGTCCATCGCCGGCAAATCGTCGTGAACCAGCGAATAGGCGTGAATCAGCTCAACCGCGCAAGCCGCGCCGTTGGCTTGCTCAGCCTTGCCGCCCAACGCTTCGCAGGCAGCATAAGCCAGCAGCGGACGCACGCGTTTGCCGCCATTCATCACGCTGTAGCGCATGGCTTCATAAAGACGTGCCAGCTCTGGCAGCGGCGCATTGAACAGGGTTTCCAGTGCCGCATTGACGCGGTTCTGGCTGGTCGCCGTGTACGCTGCAATCATTCTGGCTGTTCCGCGTCGAAGGGTTCCTCGGCGAGTTCGCCATCACGCTCCAGCAGCACTTGCACCTTCTGCTCGGCTTGCGCCAGCGCTGCCTGGCAATCACGGGTCAGACCGATGCCCTGCTCGAAAGCGGTCAGCGAGTCTTCCAGCGACAATTCACCATTCTCCAGACGCTCGACCAATGCTTGCAGGTCGGCGAGGGACTGTTCGAAATCCAGTGCAGCTTTTTTGCGGGCCATGGCGGCGATTTCCGGTTGACGTTAAACCGGCGCGACACTAGCAGATAGGGGGGTTATGGGCAAATGAGCGGGGGGGGCGACGCTCATGCAAATTCTAATGTGCCAGACCAGGATTTTTCCTAGGCTTTGTATTAGCAGAATCTGCATGTGTTGGCATTCGATCAAGGTCGTAGAGAAGAAGGGGTGGCGGTGTGCCATCTTCAGTGGGTCTATAAAGGAGATAACCCAGATGGATGTTGCACACTGCACTTTGAATGGTGAGAGATACACCGTTCGGCAATTTGAAGGTTTGAGTGAACACGATGTCGCACAGCTTCGCCGTTTTTTGGCTTGCCCAGTATGCGCTGGCCCGGCGTTCTATCGAAAAGAGTCAACAAGTGGGCAGGCGGCTTGCTTTGGTGCTAGACCACACGCGCCCGGGTGTTCCTTGGCCGCCGCAGAACCACGATATCGTGGAGGCGCAGGACCTGATCAAGTCGAGCGCATTAATTCAGGTGAACGGATTGAAATCGATTTTGTTTACGGTGCAGGCCCAGTAACTCATGTAAATCCGAATGAACCAGCGAATCCACAAGGGCGAGGAGGGCGATTCGTAGGAGGAGGAAGCGGTCCTCGTAATGCCGTCATGCATCGACGTCTAAGCACATTGTTAAAAAATCTTATGCACAGTGATGGGTTCAGGAACTCAGACCAATTAATTGCCATGCCAGCAGGTGAGTTCCGAGTCAGAACTTTTTTGTCGAGTTCTCTGATATCGACGGGAGTCATGAAGGGGTGTATCGCGGGTACTGGGGCATGATTTCCGATGCTAAGGGCGATGGTGGCGGAAGCCTTTGGTTAAACAGTGGCGGACGTGATGATGTGAGTGTCGTGATTCCCAATGAACTTGTGAACGTGTTCGCGCAGCGGTTCAACGTCGACGATATTGAGGAATTGGCGGGTGCTTATGCGCTTTTCCTGGGTGAGCTAAAAATCTCGCAAAACGGCAAGGCTTATTTGGCTTGCAATGATATTCAGGCGATCTCCGTGAGTCTCGCCGAGTAACAATGGGGCGAGAGATTTCAACTTTGTAGCCCTTCACATACTTATTCGGCTCACGTCCAACATACCTGCGTGATTCCCGCCGCAAATCCAGATGTATCCGATTGTTAAAAAACCACCAAATGGCTAATCTTCGCGCCTTCTACGACCCGACAGTCACGGGTCTTTCAGACGAAACGCAGTTTCACCGCTGTGAAGTACCGAGGATCGGGTGCAAGGTTTCGTTCAGGCATGGCAGGAGGCATCACATGCGTTCACTTCTTTTGCTGTTGATCGGTCTGGCCTGCGCGTCAGTGCTGTGGGCCGCGCCGACTGCCGAACTGTCTGAACCGGTCGGTGGCTGGCGCTATCACGGCTTGCTCGATCGTACGGAAAACACGCAAGTCGCCTACCCGACGCCGCCGATCGATCGCGGCATTCAGCGCAATCGCACGATGATCCAGGGTCAGCTCAAAGCCATCGGGCATCTGCGCCCGCCACACAGCCTTGCGGTAAATGGCAATCCACTGAATCTGTACACCGACGACCAGGGGCGTTTCGCCCGGCCGTATGCGTTCGGCGCCGGCTCCAACAGCGTCGAGGTGATCAGCGCCGAGGGCCAGTCGCTGAAGCGTGTGCAGTTTTATGAAGCAAACAATTTGCGCACGCCGGCGCGTATTCGTCTTGTCTTGGGATGGGACGATCCGAAAGCCGAACTCGATCTGCACATTGTCACGCCCGACGGTCAGCATGCGTTCTGGGCGCAGTCGGCGCTGAGCAATGGCGGCGGGCTCGACCCGGATGGCGTCGATGGCCCCGGCCCGGAAATGTTCACCATGACCGCGCCGCTGCATGGCACCTATCTGGTTTACGTCAACTATTGGGGCAACTTCGGCAACGGCGGCTATAACTTCGAGGAGACCAGCAATCAGAACGAGGTGATCACCTCGCAAATCACGCTGGTGCTCAACGAAAACACCGTCGACGAAAAACGCGAAACGTTCATCGTGCCCCTGCGGGCGATCGGTGATCTGCTGCTGGTAAAGACTTTCAACTATTAATAAGCATCCCGCTGCACGGATGAAATCGGGCTTTGAAAAGATGAGCGAAAACACTGTGACTTCGGCTGTCGACACGCCAGCGGCGAAACCTTCGCGGCGCTGGCCATTGCTGCTGGCCGGGTTGTGCCTGGTGGCTGGCGTGGCGGGTGGTTTTGGCTGGCTGTTGCTCAAACCCAAGGCGCCGCCAGCGGAATTGGCCAGTGACAAGCTCGGCCTGAGTCGCCCGGACGCGCTGCTCGAAACACATTCCCTGAGCCAGTTGCCCAAAGACTTGCTGACCGTGCCGTTCCTCAAAGCCACGCTCACCGAAGATTTCGTCTTTTATTACGAAACCCACGCCGATCGTCTCGGCCTGATCGGTAGCCTGCGCCGGATCATCTACGAGCATGATCTGAAGTTGCAGGACAGCCTGATCGAAGCGCTTTTCGATCAACCGGCCGACGTGGCGCTGTGGCGCGGGGCGGATGGTCGCCTCAAGGACTTCCTGTTGGTGATGGATCGCGGCGGTCTGGCCAAATTGCTCGAGCCGCTGGCGAAGGTCGCACTGGATGACACGCAACTCAGCCAGATTGCCGAAATCAAGGTCGGTGGCGACACCGTGCCGCTCTATCAGTTGACTTACAACGCGAGCAAAGCCCTGCTGTTCGCTTCTCACGGCGACAAACTGGTGGTGCTGTCCAACCCGGCCAAGTATTACGATCCGGAAAGCGGCACCTCCGAAGAGTCGGGTCACGTCTCACCGCAGGCATTCGCGGCGCTGCTCAACGGTGAAAAACTGTTCACCGAAGCCTTCGGTCTGCCAGCGAAAACCCCGGAAACCAAACAGCGTCTGTCGGTCAATTCCAGCGTCCTCGCCATGGGTTATCAGCGTTTCATCCCGAACTTCGCCGGGCTGCGTTTCGACATGGACGACAAGGGCTGGCACAGCTACCTCGCGATGGATGAACTGGAAAACCAGCCGGACTTCGATTTCAAACCGGTCTGGCAGGCGATGCCGCTCGGTGCCAGTGCCTGCGTGACCTTGCCGGTCGCGGCCGAACCGCAAAAACCGCTGCTGGTAAAACTCGGTGCCGAAGAAGCCGTGGCGCAAACCCTCACCGAACACGTCGCGGGTGCAGTAGGCCTTTGCTGGTACGCCGATTCGCGTGTGTACACGCCGCTGTTGGTCGCCAGTCTGAAAGATGAAGACAGTGGCAAACTCGACGGCCACCTCGGCAAATTGTTCGGCTCGATGGTCGGCGCGTTTGAGTCCAATGTTGAAGAAAACGTGTTTCCGGTGGTCGAGAAACAGGAAGGCCTGAACCACGTCTGGCAGCGTCAGGTCAGCTCCAACTTCGGCCCTTACGCAGCCAAAGATGCCGAAAACCCGGACGCTATTTCCGGCAAGGCTTTCATGAAAGTCAGTCTCGCGCGCCACGGTTCGACGCTGCTCTTCTCCCTCGATGACAAACTCGTCGACAAGGCCCTCGGCACCCTCGACAAACGCTTCCCGCCGATGGCCGACGTGCTGCCCAAAGATGTGCTGATGCCTATCTACTTCGGCCCGGATTCGATGGCGCAACTGATGCAGCAGGAAACCCTCGACAGCCTGCCGCAGGACATGGAACCGGTGTTTTACAACGCCGCGCAAACCTACCTGATCCCGAAACTGCGCACTCTCGGCGGTTACGGCAAATACGCGTTGACCTTGCCCGAAGGCAGCGAGCCTGACGGCCACTGGCAATGGCTGCCGCTGGAGTGGAAAGCGCTGTGACGACACTGATCCGCAGTCTCGGCTTGCTCGCACTGTTACTCAGTGCGGGAGCCCGAGCCGTCGAAGCGCCGGCGCTTGATCCGGCACAGTCCCAGGTGTTTCGCGCCTGGTTCGTGCGCATCGCTCAGGAGCAACTGAGCCAAGGCCCGAGCCCGCGCTGGTACCAGCAGGACTGCGCCGGGCTGGTACGTTTTGCCGCCAACGAAGCGCTGAAAGTCCACGACGATAAATGGCTGCGCAGCAATGGCCTGTCCAATCGTTATCTGCCGCCGGAGCTGTCGCTGACCGATGACCAACGCAAGCTCGCCCAGCAATGGCAGCAGGGTGGCGGCAAGGTCGGGCCTTACGTCAACGCGATCAAACTGATTCAGTTCAACAGCCATCTGGTCAGCCGCGACGTGTCGCAGGCGCGGCCGGGTGATTTGATGTTTTTCGATCAGGGCGACGACCAGCACCTGATGATCTGGATGGGCCGCTACATCGCCTATCACACCGGCACCACCACCCCGACTGACAACGGCATGCGTTCGGCAAGCCTGCAGCAACTCATGACATGGAAGGACACCCGATGGATACCCGACGCAGCCAACCCCAACTTCATCGGCGTCTATCGACTGAACTTTCTCTCCCAATGACCGGTGCCCGCATGTTGCGTTTCCTGCCCCTACTGTTGGTATTAGCCCTGCCTTTTTCGGCGGTGAATGCCGAAGATACCGTCGAGCCGAGCGGCTATACGCCGGTCTCCGGTGAGAGCTTTTTCCTGCTCGCCGACAGCAGTTTCGCCAGTGATGAACAGGCAATGGTTCGCCTCGAAGCGCCGGGCCGCGATTACCGTCGATTCCGCATGGAACCGTATGGCGGCGCCGACATTCGTGTGTACCGCATCGACAAGCCGTTGGACTTCCTCAAGCGCCAAAAGAACCTGCATCGCGTGGTCAGCGACGGTCAGTTCAAGGGTGAAGGCCTGTCCAACACTCTCGCGTACCTGTGGGATAACTGGTACCGCAAATCCCGTCGGGTGATGCAGCGCGCGTTCTCTTATGAGTCGCGCAAACAGGTCACAGAAGAAGTGCCGGAACTGAAGATGGGCAACGCCATCGCCGCACCGACGCCGTACGACGCGCAGCCGCAATTTGCGTTGATTCCGGGTCTGCCGGTGGTCAGCCAGTTCCGCTATCCGTTGTGGCAGGCCAAGCCGATTCAGCCACCGGAAGGTGTGAATCTGGCGGGGTCTTCCAGTGATTTCGTCAGCGTCGCACCGGGCAACGTTTACATCCCGTTGGGCAATCTGAAACCCGGTCTGTATCTGGTCGAAGCGCTGATCGGCAAGTACCGCGCGACCACCATGGTCTTCGTTTCCAACACGGTGGCAGTGAGCAAAATTGCCGGCGATGAATTGCTGGTCTGGGCCGCACGCAAACATGAAGGCAGCTCGGTGCCGAAGGTCAATGTGCTGTGGACGGATGGCCTCGGTGTGCTGAGCAGCGGCGCGACCGACACTGATGGTTTGCTGCGCCTGAAACACGTCAGCCCTGAGCGCTCGTTCGTCATCGGCGAGGACGAAGAGGGCGGGGTGTTCGTCTCCGAAAACTTCTATTACGACAGCGAAATCTACGACACCAAACTCTATGCCTTCACCGACCGGCCGCTGTATCGCCCGGGTGATTGGGTGTCGTTAAAGATCGTTGGTCGTGAGTTCAAGAATGCGCGGGATTCGGTGTTGCCGGGGGCGGCGGATGTCAGCGTCGCGGTGCTGGATGCGACGGGCACCGAGTTGCAGCACCTCGATTTGAAACTCGATTCGAAGGCCGGCACTCAGGGCCGCTTCCAGTTGCCGGATAACGCGGTGGCGGGCGGTTACGAGATTCGTTTCAACTACAAGGATCAGGCCTACAGCAGCGCCTTCCGTGTAGCGGAGTACATCAAGCCGCACTTCGAGATTTCGCTGAACCTGGCCAAACAGGATTACCGCACCGGCGAACCGGTGAAGGGCAGTCTGGTATTGCTGTACCCGGACGGCAAACCGGTGGCCAACGCCAAACTGACCTTGAGTCTGCGTGCCCAACAACTGTCGATGGTCGACAACGAGCTGCAATACCTCGGGCAATTCCCTGTGGAACTGACCAGCACCGAACTGACCACAGACAGCAAAGGCAACGCGACCCTCGACCTGCCGGCCGCCGACAAACCGAGCCGCTACATGCTCACCGTGTTTGCCAGCGATGGCGCGGCGTATCGGGTCAAGACCACCAAGGAAATCCTGATTGACCGTGGCGCCGCAAGCTTCCGCTTGAGCGCGCCGCAACGCTTCAGTGCGGTCGGCGACAAGGTTGCGTTCAGCTACGCCAACGAGGGCGGCAGCGAGCGGAGCAAAGCGGTGACGCCGAGCACTTATGGCTGGGTGCGCCTGGAAGACCAGAGCACGGGCGAAGGCAAACTTGCGGCGACGGACAAGGGCTTCAGTCTGGCCTTCGATCGTCCCGGCACTTACAACCTGACGTTGAAAGACCAACACGGTCGCGTGCTCGGTGCCACCGGGCATTCGGTCACCGGCGATGGCGTCAAAGCAGTGCCAGGTACCGTGGAAATCGTCCTCGACAAACCTGAGTACAAGGCTGGTGATGAGGCGCTGGCGCTGATCACGTTCCCGGAGCCGGTCAGCGATGCCTTGCTGTCGCTGGAGCGCGACAAAGTCGAAGCCACTGCGCTGCTGGCCAAGGGTGGTGATTGGCTGAAACTGGAAAAACTCAGCGACACCCAATACCGCGCGCGCATCCCGGTGAAAGATAACTTCGCGCCGAACCTGACCTTCTCCGTGCTCTACACCAAGGGTGGTCAGTACAGTTTCCAGAACGCCGGGATCAAAGTCATCGCGCCGCAAATCGACGTGGCGATCAGCACTGACAAACAGGTCTATCTGCCGGGCGACACCGTCACGGTTGACCTGACCACGCAGTTCGCCGGCAAAGCGGTACCGGCGCATCTGACCGTCAGTGTTGTCGACGAGATGGTTTACGCGCTGCAACCGGAAGTCGCGCCGACCATCGACCAGTTCTTCTATCACCCGCGCCGCAACAACGTGCGCACCAGCGCCAGCCTGTCGTTCATCAGTTATGACGTCGCGCTGCCGGGCAGTCCGGGTGCGCCGGGCAAAGCCAACCGCAGTGAGCGCGGGGTGAAAGTGCTGGAGCGTCCGCGTCGTGAAGACGTCGACACCGCCGCTTGGCAACCGGAGTTGTTGACCGGTGCCGACGGCAAAACCCGCTTCACCTTCAAGATGCCAGATTCGCTGACCCGCTGGCGCATCACTGCCCGAGCGATCGCCGACGACGGTCAGGTCGGGCAGAAGAAGCAGTTCGTGCGCTCGGAAAAACCGCTGTACCTGAAGTGGAGCGGCCCGAGCAAATTCCGCAAAGGTGATCAGCCACAGCTTGGTGTGTTCGCGTTCAGTCAGGCCGAGAAACCGGTGAAGGCTGAACTGGTCACTCACTACGCTGGCACCGAACAGCGTTTGCCGGTGACTTTGAACAACGGCATCAATTACCTGCCACTGCCAGGGTTCGCATTGGCTTCCGGCGAATGGACTGCGGAACTGGTGCAGGACGGTAAAACTGCTGATGCCTTGGCTGTACGCCTCAGCTCGACGGGTGATGGCTGGCAAGTGACGCAGACGCAAAGTCTCGACGTCGCCAGCGGCGATACACCGTTAAGCCTGCCAGCGGATGCCACCGATATTCGCCTGCGCCTGGATGACAGTCCGCAAGCGCTGTTCCGCTCGGCGCTCGATGATCTGCTCAGCTATCCGTACGGCGGCGTCGAACAAACGGCCAGCCGCTTGCTGCCGTTGAGCATCGCTTATCCATCGCTGGCGTCGAACCCGCAGATCCGCGATCGCTTGCGCCTGATCATGCAAAACAGCCGCCTGCGTCTGGTGCAAATGGCCGGGCCTTCGGCGAGCTTTACGTGGTGGGGCTACGACGGTGAGCCGGATGCGTTCCTCACCGCTTACGCCTATTACGCCGACTTCAACGCCAGCCAAGTGCTGGAACTGACCTTGCCGCCGGAGCACTGGCAGCGAGTGTTGGAGGTTTACGCCAAACAAGCGCCGAACACGCCGTTGCTGCAGCGCGCGTTGATTCTGTCGTTCGCCAAACAGATGTATCTGCCGGTGAATACGTTGCTGACAGGATTGATGGAGGATCTGGCCAAGGCTGGTGAAGGCAATGCCGAAACCATGCTCGACGATGGCCAAAACAGTTTGGTGATGAGCGATCCGGATTCAGCGCTTGGTCTGGCGGCGGCGCGGGTGTTGACCGCAGCGTTGGCCGCGCAGTCGAAAGTGACCTTGCCGGAAGCGTTCAATCGTCAGGTGGGCGCTGCGCAACAGCGTCTGTCGGTCAGTTCGCAGCCATTTGCCGAAGCGCTGAATTTGTCGCTGCAACCGTTTGATCAGGCGCGCGCGCAGGCTTTGTTGCAACGTCTGTTGCCGCAGCAATCGACCCTGGAGCGAGCGCTGGCGCTGACCTGGCTGCAACGCAGCATCGCTCAAGCCTCGCCGACCATCGCGCTGACGCCGGGTGAAGGCTGGAAGAAAAACTACGGTGCAACCGGTGAGATGTATTGGACATGGCAGGGCGCGACGCCGGTGCCAAGCGTATTGACGGTTTCCGGTACTCAGGAGCGTCCATTGCGCGCGGCGCTGAGCTTCCAGACTCAGCAACCGGCAGTCGATCCGATGGCCGTGACTATTACTCGTCGTCTGTCGCGACTGGTGCCGGGCGACGAAGCTTTCACCTTCAAACTGGAGCCGGTCGGCAACAAGCCGTTGTCCAGCGACAGCCTGTATCTGGACGAAGTGATCCTCACCAGCAAAGCGCCGAAGCCGCTGCGTTACGGCATGCTCGAAGTGCCGTTGCCGCCGGGTGCCGATGTCGAGCGTACGACGTGGGGCATCAAGTTGCAGGGTAAGGAAGGCACTGAGCCGACTGCGCTGGAGAAGGCGCGCTTCGAACCGGGACAACTGGCTTACGCGGTGCCGGTGGATGCGCTGAGCGGCGAGTTGCGTCTGCGTCATCTGGTGCGTTTCTCGCAGAAAGGCCAGTTCAACCTGCCGCCGGTGCGCTTCACCCAGATTTACGCGCCGCAGCATCAGGCCCAGGAAGCGAAAGCCGCGCTCGGTCAGGTCACGGTCAACTGACATGATCCGCTCGCTGCTGTGGCTGATGTTGTGTGTGATGCCTGCGCTGGCGACGGCGCAGGATGAGCCGCTGCGTCTGGCTTACAAAGGCGAGTTGTTGTCGCTGAATCACACGCAGTTGATTGCTCGCGAACCGTTGCCACCGACGCTAGACGCGCCTCTGGGCAGTCTGTGGAAGTTGTTCGTCTACGCGTGGCTGGTGGATACCGGCGTGCAGGAACCGGCATATGAATGTCGC
Source organism: Pseudomonas sp. 18058 (assembly GCF_902706155.1). Classification (NCBI taxonomy): domain Bacteria; kingdom Pseudomonadati; phylum Pseudomonadota; class Gammaproteobacteria; order Pseudomonadales; family Pseudomonadaceae; genus Pseudomonas; species Pseudomonas sp. 18058. The sequence goes on along the minus strand of NZ_CACSJY010000068.1, from coordinate 2,552 downwards.
GGGCAGTCGAAGGAAGAGGTTTATTGCTGCACGGCGGGCGGCAAGATCGAACGTGATCAGGCGTTGGTGAAGTCTTGCGGGTTGTATTTCGAGCCTTCGCGGTTGGGGATCGCGGCTGGGGATTGGCGTGCTTATTGGCAGGCGCGGCAGGCGCCGTCGTGGTTGCTGGATTTGCCATCGGTGCAGCCGGCGCAACGTGTTTCCGTTGTCGAGTTACTTAAGGTGTTGGCGACTTTGCCGGCGCAGGATCAGGCGCGGCGGGTGCTGCTCGATGTGCTGCTTAATGCAGCGGACGGCAATGTCGTCGGTGAACTGGGCGGACGTCTACGGGTGAAAACCTGGAGCTGGCTCGGCGATCGGGATCCCCAGTCACGGCAGGGTGGTTTCGCCGGTTGGACGGCTGACGGCTCGCCGATCTGGGCGGGCGGGCGCGGCACCAGTCAGATGGTCTTGCGTCATTTCGGGCAGGCGCTGTCGACCGTGTTGCCAGTGGTATGGCCGGTGGACGCGGGACGCTGTGTTGAAGTCGGCCTGTTTTCGAAATATCCGGTTTCGAGGGTTTTAGCGGGCGAACGTATCGCGGCATCGGGTTCACTAAAGGGTGACTACCGTGTCGAGTTCGCCAACGGCAACGCGTTGGATATCCACAGCGACGGCGAACTGTTTCTGCTCAACGACAAACTCGTCGCCCGCGTGGATCGCGAAGAATACGTCGCCCGAGTCCTCGAGCGCGAAGCCAAAGCCGAACCCGCTGAAGCTGCCAAAGCGCTTGCCGTCGCCATTCGCACCTATCTATTGCAGAACGCGACACGCAATGGCGATTGCCAGAGCATTGATGACAGTAGCAATCGGCAGCGAGTTGCGCCGCGTCCGGCCTCTGTCGAATCGCGCAACATTGCCGCGTGGACAACCGATCTGGTGTTGGCCGGCAGTACGGTCACTTATCACTCGGATCAGCCCGGCCCGGACAAACTCTCTTGGCAGCAGGCTGTCGAGCAGGCGAATGCGGGGCAACGATATGACGCGATTTTGCTACACGCCTATCCGCGCGCCAGCCTCAGCCGTTGGGATAACCCGATTGCTTCTTGCCAAGCATTGCCCGGCGCACAGGACTGGCTGCAAAAACAGCGTCGTGGCTGGCGGCCAAAACTGGACAGCGAAACCGGCTACAACGAAGTCAGCACATTTGCCGTGTGCAAACTCGCGTTCGGACGACCTTACGTCGACCGCGAACGCCAGCGCATTTATGTGCGCGGCGTGCTGACCTTGCAGGATCGCCTCGATCTGACTCACGAATATCTGCACCTTGCCTTTGAAGCACACCCCAATGGCCAGGATGAAACCTACATCGAAGGGCTCGCCCGTCACCTTTTGCTGGAATAGACCATGACACTCCGTTATCCACAGGTCTTGCTGCTGCTCTGTGCCTTTAATGTGCTGCCCGTGGCCATGGCTGCCGACAGCGTCAAACTCGACACGCCGGTCGGTGGCTGGCGCAGCGGCGCACCCGAAGGCGAGGGCGAAAATTTTCGTCAGACCGTCAACTATCCGGCCTCATCAGTGAATACGCCGGTTGGCCAAGCCAAGACCGCGCGCATCAGTGGCGAGATCAAAGCCACGCCGAAGGGCAATGAGCCGGATCGATTGATCGTCAACGGCGTGAGCATGCCGTTGAAAATTGACGAGTCCGGGCGCTTTGATCGACCGTTCTCTTTTCCCAATGGGAGCAACAGTGTCGAGGTGCGCAGTCCCGACGGACAACAACGGCACCGCACGCAGTTCCTCAATACCAGTGGTGGTGCGACCCCGGCCAAGCTTCGCGTTTTATTGGCATGGGACAGCGACGGTACCGACCTCGACCTGCACCTCGTCACGCCCGATGGCGCGCACATCTGGTACGGCAATCGCGTCGCGCCAAACGGTGCAGCGCTGGATGTCGACGTCACCACTGGTTACGGCCCGGAAATCTTCGCCATGCCGGCACCGATCAAGGGTCAGTATCTGGTTTACGTGAATTATTACGGCGGTGGCTATCGAGGAGATGAAGAGGGAGGGGATGACGCGGTGCAGCCGTTAACCACGGCGCAGGTAACGGTGATCACCGAAGAGGGAACACCGAGCGAGAAGATGGAGACGTTCCTTATCCCGATGCGCGCGGTGGGGAAGTTGACGCTGGTTAAGTCGTTTAGCTATCCGTGAGGCTCAGGTACAGCGATCGCAGCTTATATATAAAAGAGCAGGGCAACGAAGGCCGACCCCTTGGGGTCGGCCTTCGTGTTTGCGGGCTTTTTTGACCAATGTGACAGAAATATGAAAATAGACGTTGACGTCAAATTCCAGACGTCTATAATTCGCCCCACTTCCGGCGCAGTCGAAACGGAAAACTCCTTGAGATTCAATGGGTTATGCAGGTTTCGGCAGCAAGTGCTTCAGTTCATCGAAGCCAAAAGGAAGTTGAAAAAGAGGTGTTGACAGCAGCGTGTAACGCTGTAGAATTCGCCTCCCGCTGACGAGAGATCTGAAGCGCAAGTGGTTGAAGTTGTTGAAGAATT
>NZ_CACSJY010000067.1:0-29666 GCF_902706155.1 Pseudomonas sp. 18058 | reverse complement strand
GCTCCTACAGGGGTTATGTGTTGGTTTCAGGTTCCGGGTTTTGGCGTGCGGGCGAGGCAGTAGACATCGACTCTTGCTGCACCGGCATTCATTAGCAATCGGGCTAACGCTTGGGCCGTGGCGCCGGTGGTCAGCACATCATCGACCAACGCCAGATGTCGGCCTTGGACATTGGCGTCAGGATCCAGACTGAACGCTTCACGCAAGTTACGTTTGCGCGCTTTGGCGTCGAGATCCTGCTGGGCGCTGGTGTTTTGCAGCCTGTGCAGCATCCGTTCCTCACAGGGCAAATCCAGCGACGCGCTCAACCATCGCGCCAACATCGCCGCTTGATTGAAGCCCCTTGACGCAAGCGCTGTTTCGCCAGCGGCACCGGCAACAATGCATCTGGCCTCGGCAAGTCCTCTTCGAAGCGATGTTGCAGGTATTGCCCGAGAACGTCGGCGAGCAGGTGGCCAAACGGCCATTTCGCGTTGTGTTTAAACCGCGTAATCAAACTGTCAACCGGGAAGCCATACAGCCACGGCACAACGACCTGTTCGAACGCCGGCGGCTCTAGCAGGCACTCGCCGCAGGTCAGGCCCGCCGCGGCCAGCGGCACTGCACAGGTGACGCAGTGGTCTCCGAGCCACGGCAATTCAGTTTCGCAAGCGACGCAGATTGGCATTTCTGCTTCTGCGGCCTCATCGCACAACAAACATGCCTGTACGTTTTTTAAACAGATGTAAACCGAGCCTTTGTATCGTGGTTGACAGCGCATGACTCTTCCTTAAATATGCCGAACATCCGTGTAGCGCCTGTGGGTATTCCGTTTCCCCAGTCGCGAGCCAAGCATAACCAAGGAATTACCCATGAGCGCGAGCACCACCGCCACCCTGCGTCACGACTGGTCTCTGGCCGAAGTCAGAGCACTCTTCGTACAGCCCTTCAACGACTTGCTGTTCCAGGCGCAAACGGTGCACCGCGCGCATTTCAACGCCAACCGCGTGCAGGTCTCGACCCTGTTGTCGATCAAGACCGGCGCCTGCCCTGAAGACTGCAAGTACTGCCCGCAGTCCGGGCACTACAACACCGGTCTTGAAAAAGAAAAGCTGATGGAAGTGCAGAAAGTCCTCGAAGAGGCGGCGCGCGCCAAAGCCATTGGCTCGACGCGTTTCTGCATGGGCGCGGCGTGGAAGCACCCGTCCGCCAAAGACATGCCGTACGTGCTGAAAATGGTTGAAGGCGTGAAAGCCATGGGCCTGGAAACCTGCATGACCCTCGGCCGTCTCGATCAGGATCAGACCGAAGCGCTGGCCAAGGCCGGCCTCGATTACTACAACCACAACCTCGACACGTCGCCGGAGTTCTACGGCAGCATCATCACCACCCGTACTTACAGCGAGCGCCTGCAAACGCTGGCCTACGTGCGTGAGTCGGGGATGAAGATCTGTTCGGGCGGCATTCTCGGCATGGGCGAATCGCTGGACGATCGCGCCAATCTGCTGATCCAGTTGGCCAACCTGCCGGAACACCCGGAATCGGTGCCGATCAACATGCTGGTGAAAGTCGCCGGCACGCCGCTGGAAAACGCCGAAGACATCGACCCCTTCGACTTCATCCGCATGCTCGCGGTGGCGCGCATCCTCATGCCGCAATCCCACGTGCGCCTGTCCGCTGGCCGCGAAGCGATGAACGAGCAGATGCAAGCCCTCGCGTTCTTCGCCGGTGCCAACTCGATTTTCTACGGCGACAAACTGCTGACCACCGCCAACCCGCAGGCGGACAAGGACATGCAATTGTTTGCACGTCTGGGCATCCAGCCGGAAGCGCGTGAAGAGCATGCCGACGAGGTTCACCAAGCGGCGATCGAGCAGGCGCTGGTGGAGCAGAAGAGCAGCGAGCAGTTCTACAACGCTGCCGTCTAAAACCTCTTGAAGGAATGCAAAACCCCTTGTGGGAGCGGGCTTGCTCGCGAAAGCGTCAGTCCAGTCAACATCACTGTTGAATGTCAGACCGCATTCGCGAGCAAGCCCGCTCCCACAGGGAATCTGTGTCACTTGAAAGTCGAGGCCTGCATGTCTTTCGATCTCGCCGCACGCCTTGCTGCCCGTCGTGCCGAAAATCTCTATCGTCAGCGCCCGCTACTCGAATCCCCGCAGGGGCCGGAAGTGGTGGTCGATGGCCAACCGTTGCTGGCCTTCTGCAACAACGATTACCTTGGCTTGGCCAACCACCCGCAAGTCATCGAAGCGTGGCGCGCGGGTGCCGAACGCTGGGGCGTCGGTGGCGGTGCCTCGCACTTGGTGATCGGCCACAGCACCCCGCACCACGCCCTCGAAGAAGCCTTGGCCGACCTCACCGGTCGCCCGCGTGCGCTGCTGTTCACTACCGGCTACATGGCCAACCTCGGCGCCGTCACCGCGCTGGTCGGGCAGGGCGATACGGTGCTGGAAGACCGCCTCAATCATGCTTCATTGCTGGACGCCGGGTTGTTGTCCGGCGCGCGTTTCAATCGCTATCTGCACAATGACGCCGAAAGCCTGGCCAAGCGTCTGGAGAAAGCCACCGGCAATACGCTGGTGGTCACCGACGGTGTGTTCAGCATGGACGGCGATCTGGCCGATTTGCCGGCTCTCGCCCGCGAAACCAAGGCCAAAGGCGCGTGGCTGATGGTCGATGATGCGCACGGTTTCGGCCCGCTCGGCGCGAATGGCGGCGGCATCGTCGAGCACTTCGGTTTGAGCCAGGAGGATGTGCCGGTGTTGGTCGGCACCCTCGGCAAAGCCTTCGGCACGGCTGGCGCTTTCGTCGCCGGCAGTGAAGAACTGATTGAAAGCCTGATCCAGTTCGCCCGCCCATACATCTACACCACCAGCCAGCCACCGGCGCTGGCGTGCGCAACGCTGAAAAGTCTGGAGTTGCTGCGCACTGAACATTGGCGCCGCGAGCATCTGCAAACGCTGATCCGCCAGTTCCGCCAAGGCGCAGAGCAGATCGGCCTGGAGTTGATGGACAGCTTTACGCCGATTCAGCCGATTATGATTGGCGACGCCGGGCGTGCGATGCGCTTGTCGCAGATGTTGCGCGAGCGCGGGCTGATGGTTACTGCGATTCGTCCGCCCACCGTGCCCGCCGGCAGTGCGCGTTTGCGCGTGACCCTGACCGCTGCGCACAGCGAGGCGCAGGTGCAGCTATTGTTAGAAGGACTGGCCGATTGCTTTGCCCAACTCTCGCTGGAGCCAAGCCATGCGTGATCGCCTGATTCTGCTGCCCGGCTGGGGCCTCGGTGTGTCGCCGATGGAGCCTCTGGCCGCGGCGTTGCAAGGCCTCGATGAACACCTGAAAGTCGACATCGAGCCGCTGCCGGAACTGGATTCCAGTGACCTGCAAGACTGGCTCGACGAGCTCGATGAAAGCATTCCTCAAGATGTATGGCTCGGCGGCTGGTCGCTGGGTGGCATGCTCGCATCCGAGTTGGCGGCGCGGCGTGGCGAGCATTGCTGCGGGTTGCTGACGCTGGCGAGCAATCCTTGTTTTGTTGCCCATGAGCAGTGGCCGAGTGCGATGGCGGGCGAGACCTTCGACGCGTTTCTCGCCGGTTGCCAGGCCGACCCGCGCACGACCCTCAAACGGTTCTCTTTGCTGTGTGCTCAGGGCGCGCAAGACCCGCGCGGCTTGTCGCGATTGCTGCTCGGCGGTGCGCCGAATACCGCGTCGTCAGCATTGATGGCCGGGCTGGAATTGCTCGCACAGATCGACACCCGCGATGCGCTGCAGGCGTTTCGTGGGCCGCAGTTGCATCTGTTCGGCGGGCAGGACGCGCTGGTGCCGGCGGAAGCAGCGGGGGAGTTGTTCACTTTGTTGCCGGATATCGAAATTGGTCTGATCGAACAGGCCAGTCATGCGTTTCTTCTGGAAGACCCCCACGGACTGGCGGGCGCGATCCAGGCTTTTTTACATGAGTGCGGTGATGACTGATTTGTCTCTTGTGCTGCCTGGCGGCTTGCCTGACAAGCGTCAGGTCGCAGCCTCTTTTTCTCGCGCGGCGGCCAGTTACGACAGTGTCGCCGAGTTGCAACGTGATGTCGGTACACAGTTGATTCAGCGTTTGCCAACGGATTTCGTCCCGGCGCGCTGGCTGGATCTCGGTTGCGGCACCGGTTATTTCACCCGCGCGCTGGCTTCGCGGTTTGCCGAGGGCCACGGGCTGGCGCTGGACATCGCCGAGGGCATGCTTGATCACGCGCGGCCATTGGGCGGCGCCGAGCATTTCATCGCCGGCGATGCGGAGCGGTTGCCGTTGCAGGATTCGACCTGTGATCTGATCTTCTCCAGCCTCGCGGTGCAGTGGTGTGCGGATTTCGAGGCGGTGCTCAGCGAAGCCTTTCGCGTGCTGAAACCGGGCGGAATTTTTGCGTTTGCTAGTCTTTGTGTAGGGACGTTGTTTGAGTTGCGCGACAGTTGGCGGCAGGTCGACGGGATGGTGCACGTCAACCGCTTCCGCGAGTTTGCCCGTTATGAACAATTGTCTGCAGCGAGTGGCTTGCGCACGCTGAGTCTGCAGAATCAGGCGCATGTGCTGCATTACCCGGATGTGCGTAGCCTGACCCATGAATTGAAGGCGTTGGGTGCACACAATCTGAATCCGGGGCGACCGGGCGGTTTGACCGGGCGCGCGCGGATTCTTGGGCTGGTCGACGCTTATGAGCAGTTCCGTGAGGCGTCGGGATTGCCGGCGACTTATCAGGTGGTCTACGCCGTGTTGGAGAAACCCGTATGAGCGCAGCCTATTTCATCACCGGAACCGATACCGATGTCGGCAAGACCACGGTGGCCGCCGGGTTGCTGCACGCGGCGCGCTCGGCCGGGCTGAGCACTGCGGCGGGCAAACCAGTGGCTTCTGGCTGCGAAGTCACGCCCAAGGGTTTGCGCAACTCGGACGCGTTGGCGCTGTTGGCCGAGTGTTCCATGCCGCTGAGTTATCAACAGGTCAATCCGGTGGCGTTCGAGCCGGCCATCGCGCCGCACCTGGCGGCGCGTGAAGCGGGTGTGGCGTTGACCGTGCAATCGCTGCTGGCGCCGATGCGCGAGATTCTGGCGATGAATGCTGATTTCACTCTGATCGAAGGTGCAGGTGGCTGGCGCGTGCCGTTGGCCGATCAGGATAATTTGTCGGATCTCGCCATTGCGCTGAAGCTGCCGGTGATTCTGGTGGTCGGCGTGCGCCTGGGCTGCATCAGTCATGCGCTGCTGACAGCTGAGGCGATTGCTCGGGATGGTCTGCAACTGGCGGGGTGGGTGGCGAACATCATCGATCCGAAGACGTCGCGGCTGGAGGAGAATCTGGCGACATTGGCTGAGCGGATCCCGGCGCCGTGTTTGGGCCGGGTGCCGAAACTCAAGGCGTTGAGCGCAGAGGCGGTGGCCGATCATCTGCAACTGGATTTGCTCGACTAAGTTTTTCACTATGAGCAGGCACTGTGCCATTAGTGTTTTTGACGGGTGTTTTTCTGGCGCGTCTGCTTCAATGACGGCTATTGATCCTTCCCAGGGATGAGAACCGTTATGGAAATCTCCGGTAACACAGCTTTTTACGCGGGGCTGAGCTCGATTCAGAGCGGGCAGAACCGTGTGGATCAGGCTGCCAGCCAGATCGCCAACACCACCATCGAACGTTCGGTCACCAGCCAGTCCTCGGAAGCTCAGGTTGATCGTCTGCGTGGCGTCGATCGCAGCCAGCAAATGGATCCGGGCAGCGACATGGTGCAGATGGCGCAGGGCAAATTCCAGGTGGATCTGGGCGCGAGGGTCGTCAAGGCATCCGACGAAGTGCTCGGTACGATCATCGATACGTTCGCCTGAATACCTCTTCACCTGCCTTCTGAACGCCGCGCCTTGTCGCGGCGTTTTTCGTTGTAAGTCCTTCTCCCTCAACTAATCTTTTTTCAGCGCCCGTGGCTCGTTCGAGTCCATGGCGGTTTGCTGTGTCCGGCGTTTGAAAGCTGCGATGACGAACGGCAAAAGATCGACGCTTGACAAGATTTCTGCGTAAACGTATGTTTCAAACAACTGTTTGACCGTCACAACAAATCAACACGGTCGTTCATTCCCGGTTACATCAGCAGAGGTTTATCGCTATGCCTGACTACAAGGCCCCCTTGCGTGATATTCGCTTCGTTCGTGACGAGCTGCTCGGCTACGAAGCGCACTATCAGAGCCTTCCGGCTTGCGCAGACGCGACTCCGGACATGGTTGACGCCATTCTCGAAGAAGGCGCCAAGTTTTGTGAGCAGGTACTGGCACCGCTGAACCGCGTGGGCGACCTCGAAGGTTGCACCTGGAGCGAGTCCGGCGTGAAAACCCCGACTGGCTTCAAAGAGGCTTACAAGCAATTCGTTGAAGGCGGCTGGCCAAGCCTTGCTCACGACGTTGAGCACGGCGGCCAAGGCCTGCCGGAGTCGCTGGGTCTGGCCGTGAGCGAAATGGTTGGCGAAGCCAACTGGTCGTGGGGCATGTACCCAGGCCTGTCGCACGGCGCGATGAACACCATCTCCGAGCACGGCACACCAGAGCAGCAAGAAGCCTATCTGACTAAACTGGTCTCCGGCGAATGGACCGGCACCATGTGCCTGACCGAACCGCACTGCGGCACCGACCTGGGCATGCTGCGCACCAAGGCCGAACCTCAGGCCGACGGTTCCTACAAAGTCTCCGGCACCAAGATCTTCATCTCGGCCGGTGAACACGACATGGCCGATAACATCGTCCACATCGTGCTGGCCCGCCTGCCGGACGCACCGGCTGGCACCAAAGGCATCTCGCTGTTCATCGTTCCCAAGTTCATGCCGAATGCCGATGGCACCGTCGGTGAGCGCAACGCAGTGACCTGCGGTTCGCTGGAACACAAGATGGGCATCCACGGCAACGCCACTTGCGTGATGAACTTCGACGGCGCCACCGGTTTCCTGATCGGCCCGGCGAACAAAGGCCTGAACTGCATGTTCACCTTTATGAACACCGCACGTCTGGGTACCGCGCTGCAAGGTCTGGCCCACGCCGAAATCGGTTTCCAGGGCGGCCTGAAATACGCTCGCGATCGTCTGCAAATGCGCTCCCTGACTGGCCCGAAGGCGCCGGAAAAAGCTGCCGACCCGATCATCGTTCACCCAGACGTACGCCGCATGCTGTTGACCATGAAGGCGTTCGCCGAAGGCAACCGTGCGATGGTGTACTTCACCGCCAAACAGGTCGACATCGTCAAATACGGCGTCGATGAAGAAGAGAAGAAGAAAGCCGACGCACTGCTGGCCTTCATGACTCCGATCGCCAAAGCGTTCATGACCGAAGTCGGTTTCGAATCCGCTAACCACGGCGTACAGATCTACGGCGGCCACGGCTTCATCGCCGAGTGGGGCATGGAGCAGAACGTTCGCGACAGCCGCATTTCGATGCTGTACGAAGGCACCACCGGTATCCAGGCTCTCGACCTGCTCGGCCGTAAAGTGCTGATGACTCAAGGCGAGGCTTTGAAAGGCTTCACCAAGATCGTCCACAAGTTCTGCCAGACCAACGAAGGCAACGAAGCCGTTGCAGAATTCGTTGCACCGCTGGCGGCAATCAACAAGGAATGGGGCGAGCTGACCATGAAGGTCGGTATGGCCGCCATGAAAGATCGCGAAGAAGTCGGCGCGGCCTCCGTGGACTACCTGATGTACTCCGGTTATGCCTGCCTGGCTTACTTCTGGGCCGACATGGCGCGTCGGGCAGCCGCCAAGCTGGCAGAAGGCACTGGCGACGCAGCGTTCTACACCGCCAAGCTGCAAACCGCGCGCTTCTACTTCCAGCGCATCCTGCCGCGTACCCGTACCCACGTGGCCACCATGCTGTCGGGCGCCAACAACCTGATGGACATGAAAGAAGAAGACTTCGCGCTGGGCTACTAAGCCTTAACGCAGTCTCCTGAAAAACCGCTGTACCTTCGGGTGCAGCGGTTTTTTTTTGCGCTGGATTTGTCCCCAACTCTGGGGATGTTTCCCCAGCAGAAACGGTGAGCTGAAATCGCGCGGCACCAGCGTTTATTGATTCAAAATGTTTCTCGGGAGGATGGCCAATTAATTGCACTGCGCTGATTGACCGGCGCTCACGAGAAATCCTCTGCTGTTCCACGACACCTCTCGCCCGGCGACTTCATGACAACAACCGTCAGGGTGAAGCACATGAACATCAGTCGACTTGTCTGGCTACCCCTCGCACTCGCAGCCTCCGGCGCAATGGCCGCAACGCCCGCCGAAGTGGATCCGCCGGTACCGGAAGTGCCGCGCCTGCAATCGCTGCGCGGCATGCTGCCGCCCGATCCGTCGGGGACAGAAGGCGGGCGCAAGGTCGACTTGATGACCGACTACGTGCTCAACCGCTCCGCCGCGATTCTGCTCGGTAAAGCGCTGTTCTGGGACATGGAGGTCGGCAGCGATGGCGCCACCGCGTGCGCGTCCTGCCACTACCACGCCGGCGTCGATCACCGCATCACCAACCAGCTCAACCCCGGCCAGGCGCATACCAACGCCAACGTCGCCTCGATTTTCAACAAGCCCTTTGTGGCCTCCGACATCCCCGGTGACGTAGCGTCCTACGCGACCTTGTCCGGCGGCAAGGGCGGGCCGAACTACACGCTGAAGAAAACCGACTTTCCGACTCACGTGCTAAGTAATCCACTGGATCGCAACTCGCCGATCGTTTATTCGACTGACGATGTGGTCGGCTCCCAAGGTGTATTCGACGCCAACTTCGTCAAACCCAATCAGCCACGTTTCGACAAATGCACTCAGCAGCCCGATGGCATCTTTCAAGTTGGCGGCATCAATGTGCGCCGCAGCACCGGACGTAACGCGCCGTCGGTGATCAACGCGGCGTTCAACGTGCGTAACTTCTGGGATGGTCGGGCGAATAACGTGTTCAACGGTTTCTCACCGTTCGGCAATCGCGATCCCGATGCCGTGATTTACGTGACCGCCGAGCGCAGCACCGTGGCAAGCAAAGTCCGACTGGCGCTCAATGACGCCTCCGCCGCATCGCAAGCGGTGGGCCCGCCCGGTAGCGGGGTGGAAATGTCCTGTGGCGGTCGCACCTTTGCCGACATCGGCCGGCGCATGCTCGATCAGTTAATGCTCAAGCAACAACGGATTTCCTCCAACGATTCAGTACTCGCTTCAGTTTCCGGCGCGCGGCGTCCGACCTATCGCGAACTGATCAAGAACGCCTTCCAGCCACGCCTGTGGAACGCTACGCAAAACGTGTTGGTGGGCGGCGCGCCGTACACGCAGATGGAAGCTAATTTCCCGCTGTTCTTCGGACTGGCGATTCAGCTGTACGAATCCACGCTGATCTCCGATCAAGCGCCGATCGATGCCTACCTGCAGGGCGATTCAACCGCAATGAACGCGCAGCAAGTCGAAGGCATGAACCTGTTCCTCAACAAGGGCAAATGCGTCAACTGCCACGGCGGCCCGGAGCTGACCAACGCTGCCAGCCGTTTGCTGATGCACCCGCGTGAACGCATCGAGCGCATGGTCATGGCCGACAATCTCACTACGCTCTACGACAACGGCTTCTACAACACCGGCGTGCGCCCGACCTCCGAAGACCTGGCGCTTGGCGGGTCAGATGCGTGGGGCAATCCATGGTCGTTCAGCCGTCAGTACAACAAGTTGCTGCAGGGCGGCAGCATTGCCGATCCGCTGGACGTCGATGTCTGCACCTTCGAAGCACCGCTCAGCGCCGCGATCCCCTGCGACGCCACGCTCAAACCCAACGTCAACTTCCGCGATACGGTCGACGGCGCCTTCAAAACCCCGACCCTGCGCAACATCGCGCTGACCGGGCCGTACTTTCACAACGGCAGCCGCTCGACGCTCAAGCAAGTGATGGAGTTCTACAACCGTGGTGGTGACCGTCGCGGTGAGGACGCCAACAACACCAGCGGTTTCGAACACCCGTCGGCCAATCAGCACAACACCTCGAACCTCGATCCGGACATGACCAACCTCAACCTGACCCCGGATGAGATCGATGCACTGGTGAAATTCATGGAAGTCGGCCTGACCGATCCGCGCGTGGCCTGGGAGCGGGCGCCCTTCGATCATCCATCGCTGGTCATTCCGCAGGGCCATGTCGGTGATGAAAATGCTGTGACTCAACGCCCGGCCAGTCCGAAGGTCACGACTCGCCAGGCAGCGGATGCATCGCTCAATATCAAGCCATACGGTGCCGAGGGTCGCAGCCCGGCGGAAGGCCCGTTGCTGCCGTTCTACAACGATCTTTGAGGGCGATTTTCTGGGCTGGCCATCAGTAATGATGGCCAGCCCGTCGAGCAAGGTAAAAAACTGAGCAAATCGCTCAGAATCCTGGGCCTTCTGCCGTTAAAGAGACTGCATGTGATCTGGATCACATTGTGTGTGCTTAACTGCATGCATTGCAGGCACAATGCCATTACTTTGCCAGACGGTCGGAGCTTTACCCTTGCCGCGTTCTTCCGCTGTACGTTTCAGTCATTTCCTACCCTCACTGCTGTTGTTACTTGCGGGGTTGGCGGCTGCGTACGTCAAAGACCTCAACGTATTCTTCACTTCGCTGTTCAACGTGTTGCCGACGTTGGTGCTGTTGCTGGGCGGGGCTTATTGCGCGGTTTACCGCCGCCAGCGCGAACTGTTTCTGATGCTCACGGTGTACATCGCCTACTTTCTGCTCGACACCCAGACCGACTATTACCGCGACAACGGCAAGGTGCGCGACGACGCTGCCGTCGTGTTTCATCTGGTCTGCTTGCTGCTGCCGTTGTTGTTCGGTCTGTTCGCGGCGTGGCAGGAGCGCACGCACCTGTTTCAGGACATGGTCGCGCGCTTCGCCGTTTTACTCGCCTTCGGCAGCGTCGCATTGGGGCTTGAGCAAAGTTATCCCCAGGCGCTTTTGATCTGGCTTTCCGAGATTCGCTGGCCTGCACTGCATGGCGCATGGATGAGCCTGATCCAGCTCTCCTATCCAGTGTTCATCTCGGCATTCCTGCTGCTGGCCTGGCAATACTGGCGCAACCCGCGTCCGTTGCACGCGGCGCAATTGGTCGGTTTGCTCGGCGTGTTCTGGATGCTGCCGAAAACTTTCATCCTGCCGTTCACCCTGAACATCATGTGCAGCCAGGTGATGTTGATGATCGCCGCTGCCGTTGCGCACGAGGCTTATCAAATGGCCTTCCGCGACGAGTTGACGGGTTTGCCGGGGCGCCGCGCGCTCAACGAACGCATGCAGCGCCTCGGGCGCAACTATGTGCTGGCGATGAGCGACGTCGACCACTTCAAGAAATTCAACGACACCCACGGCCACGATGTCGGCGACCAAGTGTTGCGTCTGGTCGCCAGCAAGCTGTCGAAAATCAGCGGTGGCGGTAGGGCGTATCGCTATGGCGGTGAGGAATTCGCCTTGGTGTTCGCAGGCAAAACCCTTGAGGAGTGCATGCCGCACCTCGAAGTGATCCGCGAATCGATTGCGTCCTACAGCATTCAACTGCGCAATCAGGAAAACCGTCCGCAGGATGATCAGCAAGGTCGTCAGCGTCGTGCCGGTTCCGGCGCGTCGAGTGTGTCGGTGACCGTGAGCATCGGCGTCGCCGAACGTCTGGAACAACGCACGCCGGAGCAAGTCTTGAAATCCGCTGACGAAGCGCTCTACAGCGCCAAAGGTGCAGGGCGAAACTGCGTCGTCGCATTCGGCCAGAACCGCCGCGGCGCGGTGCGCATGGACACCGCTGCGGGTTGAGTGATGACGGCGCATTCAGCGTCTGCACAATGATTGTGGGGCGTGGTGGTCGGCAGTAGGTTGAAGCAATCTGCTGACGGAGAAGCCACCATGCCTGAGTACAAAGCCCCGCTGCGCGACATGCGCTTTCTGATCGATCACGTCTTCGACTTCCACGCCAACTACGCCGCCCTCGGCGCGGATGACGCGAGCCCGGACATGATCAACGCGATCCTTGAAGAGGGCGCGAAGTTCTGTGAGAACGTTCTGGCACCGCTCAATCGCAGCGGTGACGAAGAGGGCTGCCATTTCGACAATGGCGTGGTGACAACGCCTACAGGCTTCAAGGAAGCTTTCGCACAATACGTCGAAGGCGGCTGGCACGGTCTGGCGGCGGATCCGGTGTATGGCGGTCAGGGCCTGCCGAGTTCGCTGGGGCTGGTGATCAGCGAGATGGTCGGCTCCAGCAACACCTCGTGGGGCATGTACCCGGGCCTGACCCACGGCGCAATGTCGGCGATTCACGCTCACGGCACCGCCGAGCAAAAAGAAACCTACCTGAGCAAACTCACCGCCGGCCAATGGACGGGCACCATGTGCCTGACCGAAGCGCATTGCGGCACTGACCTGGGCATCATCAAAACCCGCGCCGTGCCTCAGGCTGACGGCAGTTATGCGGTCACCGGCAGCAAGATTTTCATCTCCGCCGGCGAGCACGACATGAGCGACAACATCATCCATCTGGTGTTGGCGAAACTGCCGGACGCGCCGGCCGGGACCAAGGGCATCTCGCTGTTTATCGTGCCGAAGTTCTTGCCGGACACGGCGGGCGAAGCGGGCGAGCGCAACGGCGTGTCCTGCGGTTCGATCGAACACAAAATGGGCATCAAGGCCTCGGCCACTTGCGTGCTCAACTTCGACGGCGCCAAGGGCTTCTTGATCGGCGAGCCGAACAAGGGCCTCAACTGCATGTTCACCATGATGAACCACGCACGGCTCGGCACCGGCATGCAGGGTCTGTGTCTGGGCGAGGCGAGCTTTCAGGGCGCGATCAAATACGCCAACGACCGTTTGCAGATGCGCTCGTTGACCGGCGCCAAAGCACCGGACAAAGCCGCCGACCCGATCATCGTCCACCCCGACGTGCGGCGCATGTTGCTGACCATGAAAGCCTTCAACGAAGGCAACCGCGCGCTGACCTATTTCACCGCGCAACTGCTCGATACCGCGCACCTGAACAGCGATGCCGAGGCGCATCAGGAGGCTGAAGACCTGCTGGCGTTCCTCACGCCGATCTGCAAAGCATTCATGACCGACAGCGGGCTGGAAGTGACCAACCTCGGCATGCAGATATTTGGCGGCCACGGTTTTATTCGCGAGTGGGGCATGGAGCAATTGGTGCGCGATTGCCGGATTGCGCCGATCTACGAGGGCACCAACGGCATTCAGGCGCTCGATCTGCTCGGGCGCAAGGTGCTCGGCAGTCAGGGCAAGTTGCTGCGTGGGTTTACCAAGATCGTCCACAAGTTCTGCGCGGCCAATGTTGACCATCCGCAGTTGGGCAGCTTCGTTGCGCAGCTCAACGAGCTGAATCAGCAGTGGGGCGATCTGACCATGAAGGTCGGCATGGCGGCGATGAAGAACCCGGATGAAGTGGGCGCGGCGTCGGTGGACTACTTGATGTACAGCGGATACATCATTCTCGGGTACCTGTGGTTGCGCATGGCGTTGGTGGCGCAGGCGCAACTGGAGGCGGGTGAGGGTGAGGCGGATTATCTGCGCGGGAAATTGGCGACGTGCGAGTTTTACTTCAAGCGACTGTTGCCACGTACGGCGGCGCATCGGGCGGCGATTGAGGCGGGGAGTGATTGTTTGATGAAGTTGCCGGCTGAATTGTTTTCTCTGTAGGAAAAAGCAAAAGATCGCAGCCTTCGGCAGCTCCTACATGGGATCGAGATTTACCTGTAGGAGCTGCCGAAGGCTGCGATCTTTTTTAGGTGACTAAAAATAACAAATCAGTCACTGGTTGACCCTATGTGTCGCAAAAGTTGTTGAGGTACACTCGGGCTCAACGAAAACACCCTTCACGAATAACCTGTTTAGATCTTGCGAGGTTTGCCATGGCTGACTACAAAGCGCCGCTGCGCGATATGCGCTTCGTCCTCAATGAAGTGTTCGAGGTCGCCAAACTCTGGGCCGAACTGCCGGCCCTGGCCGAAACCGTCGACGCTGAAACCGTTGAAGCCATTCTCGAAGAGGCCGGCAAGGTCACCAGCAAAAGCATCGCGCCGCTGAGCCGTGCCGCTGACGAAGAAGGCTGTCATTGGGCCGACGGCGCCGTCACCACCCCTGCCGGTTTCCCACAGGCTTATCAGACTTACGCTGAAGGCGGTTGGGTCGGCGTTGGTGGTGATCCCGAATACGGCGGCATGGGCATGCCCAAAGCCGTGTCGGCGCAAGTCGAAGAAATGGTCAACTCCGCCAGCCTGTCATTCGGTCTGTACCCGATGTTGACTGCCGGCGCCTGCCTGTCGATCAACGCCCACGCCAGCGAAGAACTGAAAGCCGCGTACCTGCCGAACATGTACGCCGGCGTCTGGGCCGGTTCGATGTGCCTGACCGAGCCGCACGCCGGCACCGACCTGGGGATTATTCGTACAAAGGCTGAGCCTCAGGCCGACGGTTCCTACAAGGTCAGCGGCACCAAGATCTTCATCACCGGTGGTGAACACGACCTCACCGAAAACATCATTCACCTGGTGCTGGCGAAACTGCCGGACGCCCCGGCGGGCCCGAAAGGCATCTCGCTGTTCCTCGTGCCGAAGTTCATGGTCAATGCCGATGGCAGCCTCGGCGCGCGCAACCCGGCGAACTGCGGTTCGATTGAGCACAAAATGGGCATCCAGGCGTCCGCGACCTGCGTGATGAACTTCGACGAAGCCGTGGGTTATCTGGTCGGTGAGCCGAACAAAGGCCTCAACGCGATGTTCACCATGATGAACTACGAGCGTCTGGGCGTCGGCATCCAAGGCCTGGCAACCGGCGAGCGTTCGTACCAGAACGCCGTTGAATATGCGCGCGACCGTCTGCAAAGCCGTTCGCCAACCGGCGCGCAGAACAAAGACAAAGTCGCTGACCCGATCATCGTCCACCCGGACGTGCGGCGCATGCTGCTGACCATGAAAGCCTCCAACGAAGGCGGCCGTGCGTTCTCCACTTACGTGGCGATGCAACTCGACACCGCCAAGTTCAGCGAAGACGCCACCACCCGCAAGCGTGCGGAAGATCTGGTTGCACTGCTGACGCCGGTAGCCAAGGCGTTCCTCACCGATCTGGGTCTGGAAACCACCGTGCACGGCCAGCAGATTTTCGGCGGCCACGGCTATATCCGCGAATGGGGCCAGGAGCAATTGGTGCGCGACGTGCGCATCACCCAGATCTACGAAGGCACCAACGGCATTCAGGCGCTGGATCTGGTCGGTCGCAAGATCGTCGGCAGCGGCGGCGCGTTCTACAAGCTGTTCGCTGACGAAATCCGCCACTTCACCGCCACCGCAAGCGCCGATCTGGGCGAATTCACCAAGCCGCTGAACGATGCCGTCAATACCCTCGACGAGTTGACGTCGTGGGTGCTGGATCGGGCGAAAAACAACCCGAACGAAATCGGCGCGGCCTCGGTCGAATATCTGCAAGCGTTCGGCTACGTTTCCTACGCGTACATGTGGGCACTGATGGCCAAGGCCTCGCTGGGCAAAGAAGCGCAGGACGATTTCTATGCGAGCAAGCTCGGCACTGCACGCTTCTACTTCGCCCGTCTGCTGCCGCGTATT
Source organism: Pseudomonas sp. 18058 (assembly GCF_902706155.1). Taxonomy (NCBI): domain Bacteria; kingdom Pseudomonadati; phylum Pseudomonadota; class Gammaproteobacteria; order Pseudomonadales; family Pseudomonadaceae; genus Pseudomonas; species Pseudomonas sp. 18058. The sequence goes on along the minus strand of NZ_CACSJY010000067.1, from coordinate 14,070 downwards.
CACTCGCTGAGCGCGTCGGTGAAGGCCGGTAGCGAGTCGTTGTTCCTTTTGGATGCGGCGCAATTCTGACGATGTAACGTCATGTAAGCATTTGCTTACATGACGTGCTGCTGTTCTCCCATATGCGTGGATTGGATCCACGGCTAATCTACATTTCATGGACGTCGCGCAGGAAGCGCAAAGCAACAACACGGACACGTAGGATTCTGCCAGGGTGGCGGAGTGAAATGGATGTCAGGGAAACAGTCTGCAAAGCCCCGCTTCGGCGGGGTTTTCTTTTGCCTGCAGAAAAGTGCTCAGACCAACGGATCGAGCGGCGGCCTGACTTCGCGCTCCATCACTTCTTCCAGCAATGTCTGCAACAGCGCCAACGGTGCCTGCTGACGTTGCACATCGCGACAGACCAGCCCAACTTTCAGCGGCACCCGTGGTTCGCTCAGCGGCTTCCACAGCAGATCCTGATCGTCGTATTCCTTCTGCGACCGCCCCGGCAGCACCGTCGCCAGTTTGGTGTGCGGCAGACTGTCGAGAATTCCCACCATATTGTTTAGCTCGGCTTGCACCTGCGGGCGACGTCCGAGGGCGGTCAGTTGCGCCTGCCAGATCTGGCGGATCTGGAATTCTTCGCCCAACAGCAACATCGGCAGCTCGGCGGCCTGGCGCATCGAGACTTTCTTGAATTCGCGTAGCGGATGATCCGCCGGGATCACCAGCGTCAGTTCATCTTCGTAAAGCATCACGCCATGCAAACCCGGTTGGCGCGGCGGTAGATAACTGATGCCAATATCCAGCGAGCCATTGAGCAAACGTCGCTCGATCTCAAGTCCGGTTAATTCATAAATCTGCACCACCAGATGCGGCTGTGCCTTGCGCACGCGCTCAAGCATTTGCGGCACCAGACTGGTGTGAACCGTTTGCAACACGCCGATCGCCAGCGTTCGCAGCGCCTGACCCTTGAAGTTGCCCAACGCCTCGCGCGCCCGTTGCAAACCGTCGAGCAGCGGCAACGCGTGGTTATACAAAGTGTGCGCGGCGAGGGTTGGCAGCAGGCGTTTGCTGCTGCGTTCGAACAGAGTGACGTCGAGGTTTTGTTCGAGCTGGCGGATCTGCTGCGACAGCGCCGGTTGCGAGATCGACAGGCGCTCCGCCGCCCGGCCGACATGGCCTTCTTCGTAGACCGCGACGAAATAACGCAGTTGTTTAAAATCCATAAGTAATGCTTATCGAAAATGCTGGAAAAACGAAATGGCCCGAAACCGTCAGTGAGCCTAGTCTAACCGCATTCACAAGGCTTACAGGGCCAGAAAGCGCGATGAATAGCGTTCGCTTCGACAGTGTTTACATAGGCAGTTCAAAACACCTCAAACGAGGTTTTTTGCAATGAATCTGTTCAGTTTGCGGCGCCAGACGCCGAGTCTTGATGACCTCGCGTTCGAGGCCAATCCATCTGACCCTAACGAAAATCTCAGCGCCGAGCGCCTGATGCCCAGCGTCGAGCGGCCGCAACAGGTATTTGTCCGTGGGCAAGGTTCATGGCTGTGGGACAGCAACGATCGTGCATACCTCGACTTTTCCCAGGCCGGTGGCGCCAACAGCCTCGGCCACAGCCCTTCGGCGCTGGTCAAAGCCATCAGCAGTCAGGCGCAGGCGCTGATCAATCCCGGTTTCAATCTGCACAATCGCGGCATGCTCAGCCTCGCCGAACGCCTGTGCGCCGCGACCTCCAGCGATCAGGCTTACCTGCTCAACAGCGGTAGCGAAGCCTGTGAAGCGGCGATCAAACTGGCGCGCAAGTGGGGCCAACTGCATCGCGGCGGCGCGTCGCGGATCATTGTTGCGAAGCAGGGTTGTCATGGTCGTAGTCTGGCGACGATTTCCGCCTCGGACAGCTGCAACCTGCACAACCGTTTCGCGCCGCTGCTGCCGGGTTTTGATCTGGTGCCGTTCAACGATTTACCGGCACTGCATGCGGCGGTCGATGCGCAGACCGTGGCGATCATGCTGGAGCCGATCCAGAGCGATGCCGGTGTAATTCCAGCCACCGAGCACTACCTCAAAGGCGTCGAGCGTCTGTGCCGTGAACTGGGCATTCTGCTGATCCTCGACGAAGTGCAAACCGGCATCGGCCGCTGCGGCACGTTGCTCGCCGAACAGTCCTACGGCGTACGCGCCGATATCGTTGTGCTCGGCAAAGGGCTTGGCGGCGGTGTGCCGTTAGCGGCGCTATTGGCGCGGGGCAAGGCCTGTTGTTTCGAAGCAGGCGAACTCGGCGGCACCCATCACGGCAACGCACTGATGACAGCGGCCGGTCTGGTGGTGCTCGACAGCGTGCAAGACCGCAGCTTTCTCGAACAGATCAACGACAACGGCCAACATCTGCGCGAAGGCCTGGCCCGATTGGCGCACCGCTACGACCACGGCGAACTGCGTGGCCAAGGCCTGTTCTACGGACTGACCCTGTCAGACGATTCCGCCGAAGCCGTCGTCCACGCCGCCCTGCACGAAGGCCTGCTGCTCAACGCTCCGCAAGTCAACTGCCTGCGCTTCACCCCGGCGCTCACCGTGAGCAAAACCAACATCGACGAAATGCTCCTGCGCCTCACCCGCGCATTCGCGCGCGTGCGCACCGCACAACTGCAATGCCGCAAAGGGATTGCCGTTTGAGCTGAAGTTTCCTACCCGAATCAAAGAACCGTCTCGCGGTATAACGCACGCCCCACGCCTGATTCTTTTGGCGTGGGGCGTTTTTTTGTCGGTGGTGGCGATGAAATGGCAGTTGCACTGAACCCTGACGAACGGCGCGGGTCGATTAGCTTGTATGGCTCAGGTGAGCCAACCCCCATTCAGGAGCTGCCCCATGGATTTTATTCGGATCATCATCGCTATTTTGTTGCCGCCACTGGGTGTGTTTCTGCAGGTCGGGTTTGGCGGGGCGTTCTGGTTGAACATTCTGCTGACGTTGTGCGGGTATATTCCGGGGATCGTGCATGCGGTGTATATCATCGCCAAGCGCTGAGTTCTGCGGCGCTCGATAAATAGCCTTCGCGAGCAAGCCCGCTCCCACAGTGCTTTCGGTCGGTCACAAATTTTGTGTACACCAAAGAACCTGTGGGAGCGGGCTTGCTCGCGAATAGGGCCACGCGGTTTTGAATGGGACGCGGTGATCAGTCCGCCAATCCCATCACCTGCCGATAGAACTTCCACTCCTGCTCCAGCGCATGTGCCTGATTGGCCGCGCGGCGGAAGCCGTGGCGTTCGTCGGGGTAGTAATGGGCTTCGACCGGGATTCCGTTCTGTTCCAATGCCGTGACCATGTCGCGGGTCTGTTGCGGAACAACCACCGCGTCCAGTTCACCCTGAAAAAAGATCACCGGCACGCGGATGTTGTTGGCGTGCAGTAGTGGTGTGCGGGCGGCGTAGCGTTCGGCGTCTTTTTCGGGATCGCCAATGAGCCAGTCCAGATAATCGCCTTCGAACTTGTGCGTCGCTCGCGCCAGCGCAACTGGATCGCTAACGCCGTAAAGGCTGGCGCCCGCACGGAAAACCTGCCTGAACGCCAGCGCACACAACGTGGTGTAACCGCCCGCGCTGCCGCCACGAATGAATGCCCGTTCGCCATCGATCAAGCCTTGTTCGGCAAGATACGCGACGACCGCGCAAGCATCCTCGACATCCACCTCACCCCAGCTCAGATGCAACGCCTGACGATATTCTCGACCATAACCGCTGCTGCCGCGATAGTTGAGATCGGCGACGGCGAAGCCGCGTTGCGTCCAGTATTGGATGCGCGGGTCGAGCATCGGATAGCAGGCCGATGTCGGGCCGCCGTGGATGAACACCACCAGCGGTGGTTTCGTCTCTCCGCTCATGGCTGGATAAAAGAACCCGTGCGCCTCACCCATTCCACTCGGATAACGCAACGTTTGCGGACGGCTGATGCGTTCGGCAGGCAAAGGCGCGACGCCACCGGCCAGCACTTGCACTTCACGCGTTGCACGATCAATGGTGATGACCGCCGAAGGACTGATCGGCGAGGCGGCGATGCAGTAAATAAACTGCGCGTCCAAAGCCAGATGACGGAAGCGGCTGTAGTCGCCGGTGTAATCTTCATCGCCCAAAGTCAGGCGACCAAAACCACCTTCACTCCAACTGGCTAAAACCGAATCTTCTACAGGCAACCAGGTGCAGCCGCCCAACTGCCAAGGCGCCGGAGCATGATCGGCCGGCGCGGCAGGCAGTGGCGCCAAACCGTCAGAAGTCTCAGCCCACGGCTGCCAGAATCCACCGCGATCGGCCAGGCAATACAGCCGACCTTCAGCATCAAATCGTGGCTGTTGAATGGACTCTTCGCCCTCATCGCCAGCAACGCAGCGCGGCGTACCAAAGGCGCCGTCAGCCAAGCGTTCAGCCACCATCAACTGCGTCGACGTCCACGGCTGATGCGGCCGGCTCCACTCGACCCACGCTAAACGCTGGCCATCCGGGCTGATAGTGGGCGCAGCATAAAAATCCGCGCCCTCAACCAACAAATGTCGCGCCCCATCCGCCAGATCAATCGCCACCAGCCGATGTTGATCACGCTGTTCTTCCACCGCCAGCACCTGGCCTAAAGCAAAATGCACATCGCCATAACGACACTCGCCCGATGTCAGCGCCGCAGGCTCGCCATCCAGCGTCTGCCGATACAACTGCTGATCCGCCTCAGCGACGAAAACCACCCCATCCGGCGTCAGACAAAACGCACCACCGCCATATTCGTACACGCGACTGCGTACGCTGAAGCCATCCGGCGTCAGACGTTTCGCCACGCCATCGCGCCAATGCCAGATCCGGCACGCGGCATCTTCGGGGCGATATTCATTCCAGAACAGCCCATTGGCACCGAGCTGCAACTCGGCGAAATCCATGCCGGCTGCGACGGCTTGCGAGGCGCTGAAAGGCTCAGCCCTTGGCGATGAGACGTGAGTTTCGTTCATTGCGGAAGGCCAGTTGTTCGATGGTTTGGGTGGCGGTCTCGGCTTCTTCGCGGGCCTTGAGGATCACGCCGTGATGTTCGGACTTGCTGCACACCGGGTCGGCATTGCTCGCATCACCGGTGAGCATGAATGCCTGGCAGCGGCAGCCGCCGAAGTCTTTTTCTTTCTCGTCGCAGGAGCGGCACGGCTCGGGCATCCAGTCGTAACCGCGAAAGCGGTTGAAGCCGAACGAGTCGTACCAGATGTGTTGCATGCTGTGATCGCGCACATTGGGAAATTGCACCGGCATCTGCCGGGCGCCATGGCAGGGCAGGGCGGTGCCGTCCGGCGTGACCGTCAGAAAGATACTGCCCCAACCGTTCATGCAGGCTTTCGGGCGTTCTTCGTAGTAATCCGGGGTGACGAAAATCAGCTTGCACGGATGCCCTTCGGCTTCCAGCTTGGCGCGGTATTCGTTGGTGATGCGCTCGGCACGCACCAGTTGTTCCTTGGTCGGTAACAGGCCGACACGATTGAGCTGCGCCCAACCATAGAACTGGCAAGTGGCGAGCTCGACGAAGTCGGCTTCGAGCGCAATGCACAGCTCGATGATGCGGTCGATCTTGTCGATGTTGTGCCGATGGGTGACGAAATTCAGCACCATCGGATAACCGTGGGCCTTCACCGCGCGGGCCATTTCCAGCTTCTGCGCGAAGGCTTTTTTCGAACCGGCGAGCAGGTTATTCACTTGCTCGTCGCTGGCCTGGAAACTGATCTGGATGTGATCGAGACCAGCCTTTTTGAAGTCGCTGATTTTCTGCTCGGTCAGGCCGATGCCGGAGGTGATCAGGTTGGTATAGAAACCCAACTGCCGTGCTTCATGAATCAACTCGGCGAGATCCTGACGCACCAGCGGCTCGCCACCGGAAAAGCCCAGTTGCGCAGCGCCCATCTCCCGCGCCTCGCGAAACACCTTGATCCATTGTTCTGTGCTCAGCTCTTTGCCCTGCTCGGCAAAATCCAGCGGATTGGAGCAGTACGGGCATTGCAGCGGGCAGCGGTAGGTCAGCTCGGCGAGCAGCCACAGCGGCAGGCCGATTTCAGGCTTGGGCGGCAGATCAGGCAAGTTCGATCCAGTGCTGTGCACGGGCAACCTCCATGAATTGCTCGATGTCATCACCAAGCTCAGGCACGCCGGGGAACTGCTCATCGAGTTTGGCAATGATCGCCGCAACGTCGCGTTCGCCGTCGATCAAACCGCCGATCAGCGCGGCGCTGTCGTTGAGTTTGATCATGCCTTCGGGGTAAAGCAGCACGTGACCTTTTTGCGCCGGTTCGTACTGGAAGCGGTAGCCGGGACGCCAGGTCGGGACTTTGCTGCGGTCGAAACTCATAAGGTGATTCCTTTATGCCAGACGCGTTGTTCGGTGACGCTGTGATACGGCGGGCGGTTCAGTTCGTAGGCCATGCTCATGGCATCGAGCATGCTCCAAAGAATGTCCAGTTTGAACTGGAGAATTTCCAGCATGCGCTCCTGGCCTTCGCGCGTCTTGTAGTGCTCGAGCGTGATCGCCAGACCATGCTCGACATCACGCCGTGCCTGACCGAGGCGGGTGCGGAAATATTCGTAACCGGCCGGGTCGATCCACGGGTAATGCTGCGGCCAACTGTCGAGGCGCGATTGGTGGATCTGCGGCGCGAACAGTTCAGTCAGCGAGCTGCTGGCGGCTTCTTGCCAACTGGCGCGGCGGGCAAAGTTGACGTAGGCGTCGACGGCGAAACGCACGCCGGGCAATACCAATTCTTGGGAGCGCAGTTGATCCGGGTCGAGACCGACCGCTTGACCGAGTCGCAGCCAGGCTTCGATGCCGCCGTCTTCACCGGGGGCACCGTCGTGATCGAGCAGACGCTGAATCCACTCGCGGCGGATTTCCCGGTCGGGGCAATTGGCGAGGATCGCCGCGTCTTTCAGGGGGATGTTCACCTGATAGTAGAAGCGGTTGGCGACCCAGCCCTGAATCTGCTCGCGGGTGGCGCGGCCTTGGTACATCGCCACGTGGTAGGGGTGGTGGATGTGGTAGTAGGCGCCTTTGGCGCGCAGGGCTGCTTCGAATTCGGTGGGGGACATTGGCGTGTCAGTCATGTCTGTTCTCCGGGAACAACCGTTGGATTCTGTGGTGTCTGGTCGGATGCCTTCGCGAGCAAGCTCAGCTCCTACAAAAGCACGCTGGCCCTTGTAGGAGCCGAGCTTGCTCGCGAAGAGGCCGGTCGCTACAACACAATACTCATGCCATCGAACGCCACTTCAACATTACGCCGAGCCAGTTCAGCACGCTCCGGCGAATCTTCGTCGAGAATCGGGTTGGTGTTGTTGATGTGGATAAGTACTTTGCGCTGCTCCGGCAACTGCTCCAGCACTTCGAGCATGCCGCCAGGCCCGTTCTGCGCCAGATGCCCCATCTCACGACCGGTACGCGTGCCGACGCCACGGCGCTGCATCTCATCGTCATCCCACATCGTGCCGTCGACCAACAGGCAATCGCTGCTTGCCATGATCTCCAGCAACGGCGCATCGACCTTGCCCAGACCCGGCGCGTAGAACAATTTACCGCCAGTCTTCAGGTCTTCGACGATCAAGCCAATGTTGTCGCCCGGGTGCGGATCGAAACGGTGCGGCGAATACGGTGGCGCGGCGCTGCGCAACGGCAGCGGGGTGAAGCGCAGGTTCGGGCAGGCGGCCACGGTGAAGCTCTGGTCGAGTTCGATGCGGTTCCAGTCCAGCCCGCCGTTCCAATGGGTGAGCATCTTGAACAGGGGGAAACCGGTGCTCAGGTCTTCGTGAACCATGTCCGTGCACCAGACCTGATGCGGGCAGCCTTCGCGCAGGCTGAGCAGGCCGGTGGTGTGGTCGATCTGGCTGTCCATCAGGATGATCGCGCTGATGCCGGTGTCACGCAGGGCGCGGCCCGGTTGCATCGGGGCGAAGCTTTGCAGCTGCGCGCGGATGTCTGGCGAGGCGTTGCACAGCACCCAGTTCACGCCGTCATCGGAAATCGCGATGGACGATTGGGTGCGGGCCTTGGCATTCAGGCTGCCGTCGCGAAAACCTGCGCAGTTGACGCAGTTGCAGTTCCACTGCGGAAAACCGCCGCCAGCGGCCGAACCCAGAATCTGGACGAACATGAACACTCCATCATTTCAACGCGGAAAATAAAACGCCCCGGCGAGCCGAGGCGTTGCACTGCAGTTCTATGTAAGCAGAACTCAGCGGCTGGCGAAGTACATGGTGACTTCGAAGCCGATACGCAGGTCGGTGTAAGCAGGTTTTGTCCAGGACATAGGGTGTCTCCTCGGGTTGGGTGGGATAGCGCTGTCCATAGGTATAGTCCACGGCAGCGCAAAGATGTTCCAAATAGTTAGGCTGCTATGTTACTCAAAATGTCACCGGGTTTGCCCGTGAATCTTTGAGAAAGCTCCTTGCAGCCTCGGTAACGATCAATTTGCTGCTTGCCATGGCGCGCCGGGCGCGGAATCGGTGGCGAGACAGCGGTAGCCGCCCTCGGCGTTGATCAAATGCTGTGCAGCCGTGAGCAAAGTCTGGCGATCGAGTTGGCCGATGGCAGCGCTCAGTTGCTCAAGATAATCCGACGAGTGGCCAGCGAGCTTCGCCTGCCACAGTAATTCGGCGGCGTCCTTGCCGGACAGGTTGGCGTCGTTGAATTGATCGCTGAGGTTTTGCCGGTGCTGGCTGAGACTGGTGTCATCGTGGGATTCGATCAACGCAGGAAGGCCTTCGATGAATGCTTGAACGTGGCCAAGTATTTCCAGCGCTGAGGCGGTGGGCGATTGCACGCCGAATACAATTGCGGTCTGGCCGTGTATCTGGCGCAAGGCGCTGAATACCGCGTAACCCAGTTTTAACTCAACGCGCAGGCGCTGGTAGAACGGGGTCTGGACAATCAGCGCGAGCAGTCGCCATGCCGCTTCGTCGGTAATGCTGCGACTGGCAGTCGGGCAGCACAACAGCACGGCGTGTTCGCTGGATGCGCTGTCGATCTGGCGCCATAACCGTCGGCTGTCGAGCGCTGACGGAGCAGGCAACTGGTTGTCCGGCGTACCGGGAATGCGGCTCAGAGCGAGGCCCATGGCTGATTGGGTTTGCTGATTGAGGCCCAAGGCGAGGCCGTCCCAACGGGAAGTTGTCCACAGATGTTTTGCATCGTCAGCCGTTGGTACAGGCTCCAGACAAAACTCCGGTAAGGCATTTATCAGTTGGCGGATGGGCATCAACGGCGTTTCTGGCGCGCTGCGTGGGGAATCGGCATCAACCGCTGTCAGAGATTTTAGCGCGTGCTCGAGGACATTGGGCATCGGCTCCTGCAAACCGCTGAGCTTCAGCAGCCATTGATTGCCAGTGGCGCTGAAAGTCAGCTCGACGCCGGCCTCGCGCGCGTCCTGCTGAGTTTGCTGAAGACTGCGCTGCAAGCGCGAATGCAGATCAGCGCTGGCGGCGGCCTCAACCTGCCAGCGCAGATAAATCGCGCCCTCATCATTGTTGTCCGGCAACGCTTGGCTGAATTGCATCGGCGAACGCTCACGACGACCGCGCGAGCGATCCTGAGCAAACGTGCGCAAACCACGGTGTGCGCTGGTCTGGCCGCGAATCAGTCCGGCGTTGGCCAACGGTTCATTGGCGCGCAGGAAAGGATTGGCTGCGGGCAGATGCCAATGACCGCTGAAGTTATCCACAGTGCCAATTTCGCCGAGGATCTGTGTGAGGGCCTCAACGCCTTTATCGGACAGGCCGATTTCCAATTGTTCACTGTCGAGCCGCGCCCGTTGCAGCGCGCCGCTGACTTGCTGCTGACGTTCAAGCAGGGCCGCGTATTCTTTACGCAGTGGCGACCAATCCTGCTGAGCGAAGAAACTCAGCCAATCCAGCATCTGCTCGCGAATGGCGTTTAACGATTCCGCTCGAGCGGTGAACTCCAGCTGCAACAACGCTTGCCCGTTGAAGTGATAAACCGGCGCGGCTTTCAAGCCATCTGCCAGCTTCTGCTGCTGCAAATGCGTGAGCAACCCGCCGGGTTTGGTGCTGTTCAGCCAATGACAAAGAAACGCCAAAGCCTCGACGGATGACTCAGGCAAGGCATCAAACGCAAACAGCAAATTGCCGCGTCGCTCACTGACCTGTTGATAACTTTTTACCGCCAGCGGCACGGTTGCCGCCTGCGTAACGTTATCCCCAGCCGGCAAGGCTTGTGAAAACTGCTCAGCCAGCGCTTTCAATTCTTCGAGACTCTGCGGCCCAACCAGACTCAAGGTCATTTGCCCCGTCTGATAAAACTGCTGATGGAAATCTTTGAGCGCTTGTTGAAACGCAGCCTGCTCGACTTGCAGGCTATCGCGATTCCCCGCATGAAACCCGCGCAATGGATGTTCAGCCGGTAACCCTTCAAACAAGGAAAACTGCTGCTGCGCTGCAGGATCCTGCGACCAGGCGACAAATTCCGCCTGCAACACTTCCCGTTCCCGCAACTGATCGTCCAGATTCATACACGGTTTGGCGAGCATGTCTGACAGACGCTCCAGCCCTGCGCCGAACGAGCGCGTCGGCAACTCAAAGAAAAAGTCAGTGGTGCGTTCGCGCGTGCTGGCATTGACCTGGCCACCGTGACCTTGCACGTAGGCCATCAGCCCTTCGCCCGTAGGAAAACGCTCGGTGCCGAGAAACAGCAAATGCTCGAGAAAATGCGCCAGCCCCGGCCACTCCAGCGGCACGTCATGGCTACCGGCAGCCACGCGCAGTGCAGCGGCGCTGCGCTTCAGGCCGGGCACATGACGCAGGGTCACACGCAAGCCGTTGGCCAGGGTTTCAGTGTGGGGGCGGGGGTGAGTGGGCGCAGGCATGGGCACTTCCAGAACAGTGAAGTGCCAATGCTAGCGGATTAGCGCCGGTTGAGCGCGCCGTAAAGCTCGGGGCGGCGGTCGCTGAGGTAGCGATTGGCGGCGCGGGAGTCGAGCATCAACTGCCGATCGAGTTCGCCGATGATCAGCGCTTCGTCGAGTCCGGCTTGGGCGATGCGGCTGCCATCCGGTGCAGCGAGGCTGCTTTGCCCGCAATAGTGGATCTCGCCTTCGCTGCCGCAATAGTTGGCGTAGGCCACGTAGTACTGGTTTTCGAAGGCGCGCGAACGCACGGTGACATCCGCGACGAAATCGAACGGAATCATGTTCGCCGTCGGCACCAGAATCAGCTCGGCGCCGGCGAGTGCCAGACGCCGAGTGTTCTCCGGAAACTCCAGGTCGTAGCAGATCAGGAAACCGAGCTTCCAGCCGTTCAGTTCGACGATGGGGAAATCATCATCGCCTGGGCTGAACATCGAGCGATCCAGATCACCGAACAGATGCGTTTTGCGGTAATTGCACAAGCGCTCGCCGTGCGAATCGATCAGTTGCACGGCGTTGTAAATCTGCCCGTCGGCGGTGCGTTCCGGATAGCCATAAACAATCGCCAGACCCGCAGCCTTGGCGATCCGCCCGATCTGCTGCGCCCATTCACCGTTGTAGACCTCGGCCAAGGTGCTGACCGCTTCGGCGCCAATGTTGTAGCCGGTCATGAACATCTCCGGCAGCACCAGCAGATCCGCGCCCTTGGCCTCCATCGCCACTTGATGCAGGCGTTGCAGGTTGGCGGCGGGTTCCAGTGGCAGCGGTGGACATTGGTAAAGGGCTACACGCATCAGGGATTCCTCTTACTCGGGCAGGGCGATAGGGCCGATGTCTTTGAACACATCACCGGGGCCCGGGTTCGCTTTATGTGTCGACCCGCCAAAATGTTTCATGATCCCCCACACCGCGTTGAGCGAGGTCTGCACCGCGCCTTCGACCCAGGCCGGCGTCCAGGAAACGTCGTCGCCGGCAATGAAAATCCCGCGTTGCTCGGCCGGCATCTCGTCCTGCATGAAGTGCGCGTACATGCGCTGGTTATAGCGATAGTGGCCGGGCAGGGCGCCTTTGAAGGCGCCGAGGAAGTACGGGTCGGCTTCCCACGACACGGTGATCGGATCGCCAATGATTCGCGCGGCGATATCGACTTTTGGGTAGATCTTTTTCAGTGCGTTCAACGCCAGTTCTACGCGTTTTTCCACCGGGTGCGGGAGCATCTTCAGTGCGTCGCTCATCCACGAGTACGACAGGCAGATCACGCCCGGTTTGTCGTCACCGTTGTCGAACAGATAAGTGCCACGGGTCAGGCGATCGGTGAGGGTCATGCTCATCAAGTCGCGGCCGGTTTCCGGATCCTTGTCCTTCCAGAATGGCCGGTCGACCATCACAAAAGTCTTCGACGACTGCATGTAGCGAGTGCGGTCGAGGGCCATCCACATCTTTTGCGAGAACAGGGTTTCGTCGCATTCGATCTGCGTGGTCAGCAGCCAGCTCTGGCAGGTGGTGAGCACGGCAGCGTATTCGCGGGTGTCGCCGTTGTTATCGGTGACCGCGAAACGGCCATCCGGCGCATGAGCGATTTTCTTCACACCGGAACGCGGCGCGCCACGGTGCAGGGATTTCAGACTGGTGCCTTCAGGCCAGTGCACGCAGCGCTCCGGCACATGTCGCCAGATACCTTGCGGCACTTGCTCGACGCCACCGACCACCAAGTGTTGGTGATCGTCGCAGTTGGTCATCACCACGCGGAAGATTTCCAGCATCGAGTTGGGGAAGTCTGAGTCCCAGCCGCCGGTGCCAAAACCAACCTGACCGAACACTTCGCGGTGATGGAACGACAGTTTGGCGAAGGCTTCCGAGGTGGCGACAAAGTCATAGAACGTGCGGTCGTCCCACAGCGGCACCAAGGTATTCCACAGCTCTTTCAAGCGTGGCACATCGCGGTCGCGGATGGCTTGCTGGATATCGGCGAACTGCGAGCCGGCCTCCAGTGCGTCCGCCCAGGCGTCAGCCACTTCCTGGAACAGTGCAGGAAGATCCGCCAGTTTCTGTGCGTAATGGGTTTTGCCTTCCAGATCGATCACCGTGCTGCCGGAGGCCGGCGTCAACGGGTTCGGGAAAGGTTTGGTTTCGAGGCCGAGCTTGTCGACGTAGTGATAGAACGCGGTGGACGACACCGGAAAACGCATGCCCCCGAGTTCAGCGACGATGCCGTCAGTGCCGTTGAAGGCTTGCGAGCGCAAACGACCGCCAAGCTTCGAAGCTTCGTAAACCACAGGCTTCAGGCCGAGTTTCATCAACTCGTAAGCCGCCACCAGACCGGCGATGCCCGCGCCGACAATCGCCACTTCTGCGCCGTGATTGTGCTCGGGAATAGTGCCGAGACCGGCCGGGTGTTCGATCCAGTCGTCAAACGCGAACGGGAAGTCCGGGCCGAAAATGGTGACTGGTTTCTTACCGTCTGCAGGATGGCGATTGTTCTTGTTCATGGCTGACCTTGCTGGCGACCCGACGCGGGATGCGCGTCTGAGTATAGGAAAAGATGCCAGCCATTCTAGGGAGTGTGAAACACGTTAATAAGACGCAAAGTGTCGTCGTTTTGCCAATAACCTGATCAATCTGACGATAATCCGCTACACACTGTCCCTTGTAGGAGCAAGGCTTGCCCGCGAATAGATCCTATCCATCAACCGAAAAATCATGATCAACACTCAAACCGGCTGCCCCCGATCAACCTTGCTACTCAAAATAATCGAAGTCGTCGTCTTCTCGACCCCATCCACGCCGCCAATCTGATCGAGCAACTGATCCAGCTGCTCCGGCGAATCAGTGCGCAACCACGCCACATAATCAAACTCGCCACTCACCGCACACAGCTGCTGCACCTGCGCCATCGCACTCAACCGACGCACCACCTCCTTGCCGGAACGCGGTTGCACTTTGATCCCGACGTAGGCCTGCAAGCCGCCATCGACCACTCGCTGACCCAGGCGCACGCCGTAACCGGTGATCACTTTGGCCTTTTCCAGCCGCGCCAGTCGCGAAGTCACGGTGGTGCGCGCAATGCCCAACTGCCGGGCAAGCATGGCAACGCTTTCGCGGGCGTTGATTTGCAGGGCGGCGATTAGTTGACGGTCGATTTCATCGAGCGCGGGCGGGCGGGTGT